>CANROF010000008.1 GCA_947632155.1 uncultured Oscillospiraceae bacterium | reverse complement strand
TATGAACAGATCGGAAGCGCGGGAGATCGCCGTGCGGCTTTGCTTTGAGATCTCCAGCCGGGAGTGCGACGCGAGAGAGGTCCTGGACCACTTCTTTGCCGGGGACTACTACGAGTCCCTGGCGCCGGAGGACAAGCTCTACGCCTCCCGCCCCCAGGACAACCACCGGGAGTACATCGAAAAGCTGGTGATGGGCATCGGCGAGCACTCCGCCGAGCTCGATTCCTACGTCGAGAAGTACGCAAGGGGCTGGCGGTTCGGGCGCATATCCCGGACGGCCCTGGCCGTCATCAAGACCGCCATGTACGAGATTCTGTACATGCCCGAGATTCCCAACGGCGCGGCCATCAACGACGCCGTGGAGATCGCGAAAAAATACGACGAGCCGGAGACGGTGGCCTTTATAAACGGCGTCCTCGGCTCCTTCGTGAGGGAAGAGCTGACGGTATGAGTAGCTGCGTTCTTGCCTTTGACACATCCAACTACACCACCTCCTGCGCCGTATTCGACGGGGAGGGCGGTGTCAATTCGGGACGCCTGCTGGACGTCGCGCCCGGGGAGCTGGGCCTTCGCCAGTCGGACGCCCTTTTTTCGCATGTCCGCAGACTTCCGGAGATCGTGGAGGCCCTCCCCGTGGACGGCCAAATCGTGGCCGTGGGCGCCTCGGAGACGCCCCGGGAGGTGGAGGGCTCCTATATGCCCTGCTTTTTGGCCGGGGTGGCGGAGGCCAGGGCCCTGGCGCACGTTTTAAAGGTCCCGTATTTCGGTTTTTCCCACCAGCAGGGGCACATCGCCGCCGCCGCGTGGTCGGCCGGCCGCATGGAGCTCCTGGAGACGCCCCACCTTGCCTGGCACCTGTCCGGCGGGACCACGGAGCTTCTTTACGTCCGGCCGGAGGGCGCGGCCGTGCGGTGCGAGATCCTGGGCGGCACCCGGGACGTGTCCGCGGGGCAGCTCATCGACCGCACGGGCAGGCTCCTGGGGCTTCAGTTCCCCGCGGGAAAGGCCCTGGACGCCCTTTCCCGGGAGGCGCGTGAGAAAGCCTCGTATCTCCCCAAAAAGGACGGGTGCTTCTTCTCCCTCTCCGGGGTGGAGCACAAGATGAAGGAGATGAAGGAGCGGGGAGGACCGGACGCCGAGATCGCGTATTTCGCCCTGGCGTCCGTGGTCCGCGCCGTACACCAGGCCACGGAGGAGGCCAAAAGGCGCTGCGGGGACCTGCCGGTGCTCTACTCCGGCGGCGTGGCCTCCAACAGCCTCCTGCGGGAGATGACGCCGGAGGGCGTCTTTGCCCAGCCCCGCTATTCCACCGACAACGCCATGGGCACGGCGATTCTCACCTGGAGGGCGGTGACGGCCCTTGGATAACGCCAGTATCCTCTCCGTCACGGAGCTCAACGAGTATTTGAAGAACGTTTTCGACTCCATGCCCAGGCTCAGCAATATTTACGTGCGGGGGGAGCTTTCAAATTACAAGGTCTACCCCTCCGGACACCACTACTTCACCATGAAGGACGCCGGCGGGGCGCTTAAATGCGTGATGTTCAAGTCCTCCGCCGCGCGGCTGAGGTTCCGCCCCCGGGACGGGATGAAGGTCATCGCCCTGGGGCGGGTGACGGTCTACCCCCGGGACGGGGCGTATCAGCTCTACGTCAACGCCCTCACCCCCGACGGGGTGGGGGACCTGGCGGTGGCCTTCGAGCAGCTCAAGGAGCGGCTTTATAAGGAGGGCCTTTTCGACCCGGCCCACAAAAAGCCCATCCCGCCCTGCCCCATGCGCATCGGCGTGGTCACCAGCTCCGCCGGGGCGGCGGTCCACGACATCATCCGGGTGCTGCGCAAGCGCTGGCCCGTGGCCAAGGTCCTGCTGCTGCCCGTCCGGGTCCAGGGGGAGGAGGCGCCGCCGGAGATCGCGGCGGCCATCCGCTATGCCGACAAATGGAAAGTGGCGGACCTGCTCATCGTGGGCCGGGGCGGCGGGAGCATGGAGGACCTGTGGTGCTTCAACGACGAGCGGGTGGCCAGGGCCATCTACGACTGCTCCATCCCCGTCATCTCCGGCGTGGGCCACGAGCCGGACTTCACCATCGCCGATTTCGTGGCGGACCTCAGGGCCGCCACGCCCTCCAACGCCGCGGAGCTGGCGGCTCCGGACATTCGGGAGCTTCGGGATTTCACGGACGGGGCCATGGAGCGGGCGCTGACGGCGGTGGAAAAGCGCCTCCGGCAGGCCCGGGAGCGGCTGGAGAGCCTGGCGGGAGCCAGGGTCCTGCAGGACCCCAAAAATTACATCGACGAGTGCCGCCTGGCCCTGGACGCCCGGGGGGAGAAGATAGCCGGCCTCACCGCCGCCGCCGTGGCGGCCCAGCGCCGCCGGTACGCGGAGCTCGCCGGGAAGCTGGACGCCATGAGCCCCCTGAAGGTCCTGGGGCGGGGCTACGCCATCGCCGCCCGGGAGGACGGCCGGGTCATCCGGTCCGCCGCCGACGTATCCCACGGGGACATGATCAAAATACGACTGCAAAAGGACGAGCTTAGCTGCCGCGTCCTGAAGGAGGTGGCCTATGGCCGCGAAGAAATTGACGTTTGAGGAGAGCATCGCCCGCCTTGACGAGATCGTGAAGACGCTGGAGCGGGGCGACAGGCCCTTAGAGGAGGCGCTGACGCTCTTCGAGGAGGGCACGAAGCTCATAAAGAGCTGCGGAAAGACCCTGGACGACGCCGAACAGAAGGTGGTGAAGCTCCGCCGGGGCCCCGACGGCGCGCCGGAGGAGGCGCCCTTTGAGGAGGCGGAGTGATGGAGCTTTCGCGGGAGCTTGACGAATGGAAGGCCCGGGTGGACCGGGCCCTCTCCGGGCTTTTCACCGGGGAGGCCCCCTACGGGCGGCTCACGGAGGCCATGCGCTACTCCCTTTTGGCGGGGGGCAAGCGCCTGCGGCCCATTCTGACGCTGAAATTCTGCGCCGCCGCCGGGGGAGAGCCGGAAAAGGCCATGCCGCTGGCGCTGGCGGCGGAGCTCATACACACCTATTCCCTCATCCACGATGACCTGCCCTGCATGGACGACGACAGCCTGCGCCGGGGCAAGCCCACCAACCACACGGTCTACGGCCAGGGCCGGGCCCTCATCGCCGGTGACGCCCTCCAGGCGGCGGCCTTTGAGCTGGCGGCGTCCGCGCCTCTCCCGCCGGAGAGGGTGGTCCGGGCGACCCGGTATCTGGCCTCCTCGGCCGGGGCGGCGGGGATGTGCGGCGGGCAGGAGCTGGACACGGCGGAGGACTCGGACCGGAGCCTTCCGGGCCTGACCCTCATCAACGACTTAAAGACCGGCGCCATGCTCCGGGCCGCCTGCGCCGTGGGCGTCATCGCCGCCGGCGGGGACGGGGAGGAGCTCTCCGCCGCGGAGGACTACGGCCTCCACCTGGCCCGGGCGTTCCAGATACGGGACGACATCCTGGACGTCATCTCCACCCCGGAGGCCCTGGGCAAGGACATAGGCTCCGACGAGCACAACAATAAGCCCACCTACGCCTCTACTCTCGGCATCCAGGAGGCGGAGCGGGCTGTCATGAGTGAGAGCGGGCAAGCGGCGGCGAGCATTCGCGGGAAATTCCCCGATACATCGTTTTTCGAGGCCCTGGCGGACCTGCTGGCGGTGAGAAATAGCTGAAATGCCGCTCAAATCGGTACTTGAAAAATGAATAAGTATACTGTATAATGAATATTGATGGCGGCGCAGTATCCTAGTCGGAGCTGACGTCTCCTAAGAAGGGCCTAAAAATCCTTTGAAGGGCACATCGTTGAAGCCTCTTGTGTCTGCTTGGAACGCCCAGTTCCGGGTGGGTGCTGGAGGGAGGCGCGAAACTTTTTCGGCCTGCATCAGTAGGGCGACCGCTAATGGCATGGCGGCCCCGACCCTGCTGGTGTGGAGACCCGGAGCTGTGGTCAGGCGTACTCCCATTTGCGGTACGCGACCTGTCTACGGCCCGGGGTTTAAACCTGTATTGCGGTGCGACTGAATGGAAGAGACTTTTTTGACTCAACCTGTGCTGTGTGCAGAGTAGCCTGCCTTGAGTGGGTGCTGCGGATAGGGGAGCTACGCGGGCCGTGCCCCGGCCAGGGCGCGGGACGATATCCCCTTGAAATAGCCCCTGCAAAAGAGGCTAAAGAGACGTTTTGCTTCGCCATGGAAAACATCTAGGCTGTCAAACGGGCGAACAGGGGATTGCAGTGCGGCCTCAGTGGCGATCGGGTGACTGAGTGGGCAACGCTCAGAGCGGCGCTTTAATGGGAAACCGCCCTCACGGCAACGGGGGGCAGCTCCGAGGGAAAGCCTACCCGACCTAAGCCGCAAGATTTATCCTGTTCGCCGCCGCCAATTTAATTTTAAAGGCGCGGGCGCCTTTAAAATTAAGGGGAACGTGCGGAAAATTTTTCTGAATTCTGCGGAATTCAGAGAAAATTTTCCTGCTGTTTTGCTGCGCGCACGGCCCCGCAGGGGCCGCACACTCCGCAAAACAAAAGGGATTTTTCGCGAGGCGGAGCCCCGCGAAAAATATTTAAATTTTGGGGAACAAGGAAAATATCTTATTTTTTTGCCGCGGAGCGGCATTTATTTTTATGGCGGGGATTTATGAAAAAAAAGACAAATATCAAGTGGATCGTGGAGATCGTGCTGATCTCGCTTACGATGTCGGTGGTGTTCTCGTTCGTGTCGTCGGAGATACTGGACGGGGCGGGGTACTTTGTGGCGTTTGTGCTGCTGATGGCCTTCGTGGCGCTGGGCGTGGTCTTTGACGTGGTGGGCGTGGCGGTCACCAGCGCCACGGAGACGCCCTTTCACGCCATGGCCTCCCACAAGGAGCGTGGCGCCCGGGAGGCGCTGCGGCTGTTGCGCCGCGCCGAGCGCGTCTCCAGCATATGCAACGACGTGGTGGGGGACATCTCCGGCATCATCTCCGGAGCCACCGCCGCCGCCATCGCCGGGAAGCTGAGCCAGGACCTCAGCGTCAGCTCCGTGGTCACCTCGCTTTTGGTGACGGGCGTCGTGTCGGGCCTCACCATCGGCGGCAAGGCGGTGGGCAAGACCATCGCCATCAACAGCGACACCCAGATCGTCTTCATGGTGGGAAAGCTCATGGCACTCCTGCCCCACAGGAAGAAAAAGTGAGCTTGGGAGGCCACAGTGGAAATTCTTGATAAAATAACCTCCGGCGAGGACGTAAGGAACCTGGACGAGGCGAAGCTCCCGCAGCTCTGCGCGGAGCTCCGCCAATTCGTCGTGGAGACTACCGCCAGGACCGGGGGACACCTGAGCTCAAATTTGGGCGTGGTGGAGCTGACGGTGGCGATACACCGGACCTTCAACACAAAGCGCGACAGGCTGCTCTTCGACGTGGGCCACCAGAGCTACATCCACAAGATCCTGACCGGCCGCCGGGAGCGCTTCGGGACGCTCCGGAAATTCGGCGGCATCTCCGGCTTCCCAAAGCCCGCGGAGTCCGACGAGGACGCCTTTGTGGCGGGGCACGCGTCCTCCGCCATCTCCACGGCCCTGGGCATGGCCCGGGCCCGGACGCTTTTGGGGGAGGACTACGCCGTCATCGCCGTGGTGGGCGACGGGGCGCTGACCGGGGGGCTCTCCTACGAGGCCCTTTGCGACGCCGGGGGCTCCAAGGAGCCGCTGATCGTCATACTCAACGACAACGGCATGTCCATCACGAAAAACGTGGGGGCCATGGCCCGGTATTTGTCCCGTTTGCGGCTCCGCCACGGGTATATCGCCTTTAAAAACGGCTTCCGGTGGCTGATGCGCCGCATCCCCGGCGGGAGGCATATCAACAGCGTGGTCCACAAGCTCAAGCAGACGGTGAAGGAGGCCATCCTCCCCTGCTCCATGTTTGAGGACATGGGCTTCAATTACCTGGGGCCCGTGGACGGACACAACTTAAAGTCCCTGGTGAACGCCCTGAAGGTGGCCCGGGAGGCCAACGAGCCGGTGCTGGTACACGTCATCACCACAAAAGGCAAGGGCGTGCCCTTCGCCGAGGAAAACCCCGACGCCTTCCACGGCGTCAAGGGCTTCGACCCCGTCACCGGGGAGCTGCCCCCCTCCGGGGAGGGCTTCTCGGACGTCTTTGGCAGGGAGCTCACTGAGCTTGCCGAAAGCGACGGGCGCGTGACGGCCATCACCGCCGCCATGCCCTCCGGCACGGGGCTTTCGGAATTCGCCAGGCTCTATCCCCGGCGGTTTTTCGACGTGGGCATCTGCGAGGGCCACGCCGCCGCCATGGCCGGGGGCATGGCCCACCGGGGGCTGATCCCCGTATTTGCCGTGTATTCCACGTTTTTACAGCGCAGCTACGACATGCTCCTCCAGGACATCGCCCTGGGGCGGGAGCACGCCGTCCTGGCGGTGGACCGGGCCGGCATCTCCGGCGAGGACGGGGAGACGCACCAGGGGAGCATGGACGTAAGCTTCCTCACCTCCATCCCCAACATGACCGTTTGGTCCCCGGCCAGCTTCGCGGAGCTCCGGGACATGCTGAGATACGCCGTCCTCACCGAGCCGGGCCCCGTGGCCGTCCGCTACCCCAAGGGGGGCGAGGGCCGCTACACCGGCGGCGGCGCGGAGCCCACGAAAAGGCTGCGCTCCGGGCGGGATTTCACCGTCGTCACCTACGGCGTCAGCGTAAACGCCGCCCTGGATGCCGCCGACGCGCTGGAAGAGCGGGGAATCTCGGTTGAAGTCGTCAAGCTGGGCCGGATAAAGCCCATGGACTGCGGGCCCGTCGAGGAGTCCGTCCGCCGCACCGGGCGGCTTTTGGTGCTGGAGGAGGCCGTTACAAACGGCTGTGTCGGCCAGCAGCTTTCGGCGGAGCTTTTGTCCCGGGGCGTTGCGCTCCGCTCGCTGATACTGAAAAATTTAGGCGACCGCTTCATACCCCACGGCACGGCGGAGGAGCTGCGGAGGCTCTGCGGCATCGACGCCGCCGGCGTGGCGGAGGCGATCGGGGCCGATTTGGGCGCGATTTCTGATTTGGGGGACCGAGATGGCAAAGACGAGACTTGACGTTCTCTTAGTGGAGCGGGGCCTTGCGGAGAGCCGCGAGAAGGCCCGGGCCGTCATTATGGCGGGGGAGGTCTTCGCGGACGGACAGCGGGCGGATAAGCCGGGGACGGCCTACCCGCCGGAGGTAACTATCCAGGTCCGCGGCGGCCAGAAGTACGTCTCCCGGGGCGGGCTGAAGTTAGAGCGGGCCCTGGACTTTTTCGGCGGGGACCCGGAGGGAAAGGTGTGCCTGGACTGCGGGGCCTCCACCGGGGGCTTTACGGACCTCATGCTGAGGCGCGGCGCCAAAAAGGTCTACTCCGTGGACGTGGGCTACGGGCAGCTTGCCTGGAGCCTCAGGAACGATGAACGGGTGGTGGTCATGGAAAAGACCAACGCCCGGTATCTGACGCCGGATATGTTCCCGGAGCCGCCGGAGCTGGCAAGCGTGGACGTGAGCTTCATATCCCTTTCCCTCATCCTCCCGGCGGTGCGCCGGGTGCTGACGCCGGACGGGGAGGTCTTCTGCCTCATCAAGCCCCAGTTCGAGGCCGGGCGCGGGAAGGTGGGCAAAAAGGGCGTGGTCCGGGAGCCGGAGACGCACGTCGAGGTCCTGAAGGCGTTCCTCAAAAACGCCGAAAACGCCGGATTTTTCGTGGAAAACATCACCTGGTCCCCCATCCGGGGGCCGGAGGGGAATATCGAGTTTCTGGGGCACCTTGTGAGCCGCCAGTGTTCCTGCCGCGCCGGGATCTCCCAGGTGGTGGCCGAGGCCCACGGCCTTTTGCGGGGGTGAGCCATGGAAAGAGTGATACTTTTCGCCAATCCCCAGCGGGACCCGTCCCTCCGGTGCTGCCGGGAGATCCAGGGGATACTGGAGGAGCTCAAAATACCCTACGGCGTGTGCATGGAGCTTTCCGGCCTCTCGGAGCTCCTGCCCGGCGCGGGCATGGCCGTCACCTTCGGCGGCGACGGGGCCATTCTCAGGGCCGCCAGGGCCCTGGCGGAGACGGACGTCCCGATTCTCGGCATAAACCTGGGCCACAAGGGCTTCATGGCGGAGCTGGAGGTCCGGGAGACGGCCCTGGCCCGGGACGCCTTTTTAGGGCGCTACACCGTGGAGGAGCGGATGATGGCGGACGTGGCGCTTTTCCGGGACGGAAAGCCCCTCATCCGGGACTTCGCCCTCAACGAGGCCGTGGTTGGCAGCGTGGCCCGCGTCATCGGCTTTGCCGTCTACGGCGACGGGCGGCGGATCATGAACCTCACGGGGGACGGCGTCATCGTCTCCACCCCCACCGGCTCCACGGCCTATTCCCTGTCCGCCGGGGGGCCCATCGTGGAGCCCATGGCAAAAAGCCTCATCGTCACCCCCGTCTGCCCCCACGTGCTGTCCGCCAGGAGCTACGTCCTGGCGCCGGACAGGACCGTCACCGTGGAGCTCACGGAGCTTCGGGGCCGCAGCGCGTATCTCTCGGTGGACGGCGGCGAGGAGCTGGAGCTGTTGGAGCGCGACCGCGTGGAGGTCCGCCGCTCCGCGCTGACCACCAGGCTCGCCCGGGTCACCGGCCGGAGCTTTTACGAGAAAGTGAACGAGAAGCTGGGGGAGCGGCCATGAAAAACGAGCGACAAAGGAAAATATTAGAAATCATTGCCTCCGAAAAGATAAGCACCCAGGGCGAGCTCATCGCCAGGCTCCGCCTTCAGGGATTTGCCGTGACCCAGGCCACAGTCTCCCGGGACATACGGCAGCTCCGCATCGTCCGCCAGGCCGGGGGCGACGGCCTTATGTACTACGTCTCCCCGGCGGAGCGTTCGGTGGACGTGGAGACGCGCCTGCGGACCATCTTCCGGGAGTGCGTGGTCAGCGCCGCCCGGGCCCAGAACATCGTGGTGCTGAAGACCCTCCCGGGCCTGGCCCCGGCGGCCTGCAGCGCGGTGGACAAAATGAAGATACGCGCCCTGGTGGGCACCATCGCCGGCGACGACACGGCCTTCATGGCCATGACCGACGACGACGCGGCGGAGGACTTCTGCCGCTGGGTCAGCGAGAATATCTGACCGCCCCGCCCGCCGATACGCTTTCGCCTTCCGAAAAACGTAAAAATCATTCATTTTCGCCGTATGGGCCGTGACCGCAGGGAATGCCCCCGGGCACGTCCACGGCGACCCGTCCCTATGAGGGAAATGGGAACGTTTCCAATACGCGAAAGTCTACAAAAAAACGCCGTAGGGGTCGCCGTCCCGGCGACCCGTCCCCCCGATTCATTACCCAATTACGGTCATACGCACCACTTCCGAATTTAGAAAAAAAGGAGGTCCCATCCATGTCTCACACCGCCGAGATCATCTCCGTGGGCACGGAGCTTTTGCTTGGCAACATCGCCAACACCGACGCCCAGGACATAAGCCAGATGCTGTCGGAGCTTGGCATCAACGTCTACTTCCACACCGTGGTGGGCGACAACCCGGAGCGGCTGAAGGCCGCCGTGGCCATCGCCCGCTCCCGGGCGGACATCATCATCACCACCGGCGGGCTGGGGCCCACCTGCGACGACCTGACCAAGCAGACCCTGGCCGAGGCCTTCGGAAAAAAGCTCGTCTTCGACGAGCGTGAGGCCCAGGAGATACGGGACTACTTCGCCACGCGCCTCCACAGCCACCAGATGACGGACAACAACTACCAGCAGGCGCTGCTGCCGGAGGGCTGCACCGTCTTTCACAACGACTGCGGCACGGCGCCGGGGTGCGCCTTTGAGGCGGAGGGCGTCCGGGTGCTGATGCTCCCCGGCCCGCCCCGGGAGTGCGTGCCCATGTTCCGCGCCTGCGCCATGCCGTATCTGCGCGCCCTCTCGGACACGGAGCTTGTGAGCCATAACATCCACATCTTCGGCCTGGGGGAGTCCTTTGTGGAGGATAAGCTCCGGGACACCATGCTGCGGCTCTCCAATCCCACCCTGGCCCCCTACGCCAAGAGCGGCGAGGTGCGCCTGCGGGTCACCGCCATGGCCCGGACGGACGCCGAGGCGGAGGCGCTGATGGAGCCCGTCATCCGGGAGGTCCGGGAGAAGATCGGCAACTGCGTCTACGGTATCGACACGGACACCCTGGAGAACACTGTCCTCGGACTTTTAAAGGAGAAGCACGTCACCATGGCCGCGGCGGAGAGCTGCACCGGGGGGCTTGTCTCCAAGCGCATGACGGACCTGCCCGGGGCGTCGGAGGTGTATCTGGGCGGCGCGGTGACCTACGCCGTGAGCTCCAAGACCGCCATACTGGGCGTCCCGGCGGAGCTCATCCGGCGCGAGGGCGTCGTGAGCCTCGCCGTGTCCCAGGCCATGGCGGAGGGCGTCCGGGAAAAATTCGGCTCGGACCTGGGCGTCGGCATCACCGGCATCGCGGGGCCCGACTCGGACGGGAGCGGCACGCCGGTGGGGACGGTCTACGTCTCCCTCTCCACGCCCGGGGGGACCTTCACGCGCTCCCTCCACCTGGGCCACGACCGGGACCGGGTGCGCACGGCGGCGGCCAACCACGCCCTGGATATGGCCCGGCGGTATCTCACCGGTATCGACGTAGAGGAGTGGGAGAAGTAGCCAAGCCCCAAAACGGGAAAAAGCGAGGAGCGCGTATGAAAAAAAGAGCCCTCTTTACCCTCGTCATCCTATTCACCCTTGCCGTCTGCGCGCCGCTGAGGGCCCGCGGGGAGGGGGATATGGCATTTTATTTTGAAGCCGCCGGCCTCACCGTCCACGCCCCGGAGGGCTGCTACGTCCTCACCCGGGACGGCGCCGGGGATCTGACGCTCCCGGGGTGGGTGCTCTCCCAGAAGGAGGAGCTGGACGATGTTTTTGACGACCCGGACCTCCTGATCGAGCTGTTCGACCCGGACATGACGTATATCATCGACGTCGGCGCCTACGCAAGCCGCTCCCGGGGCTACGATGTCCTCACCGAGGAGGAGCGGCAGACCTTCCGCGCCGGCCTTCGACGCGCCTATGAGGAGGCGGGCAGCACCGTCCTGGAGGTATCCCACCTGGAGGCGGGGAGGGCGGAATACGACTGCGTCCGCTACGAGAATGACGGCGGGCGCTTTTGGGAGTACGTCACGGCCTACGCGGGGTATGAGTACCGCGTCTCCCTGTGGAGCCGGGGCGAGCCCTCCGAGGCCGCGGCCTCGGCGCTGCGGTACACCGTGGAGCACCTTGGATTTGACTATTTCCGGGACGGTCAGGACGGCCCGGCCTACCCCGTGGAGCAAGCGGAGGAGCAGGCGTCCCCGGGGCACAGGTATCAAGACGGGCGCTCCGGCGTCTCCTTCGACCTTCCGGACAGGTGGGAGATCAGTGAGAGCCTCCGGGACGGCACGCTCCGGGTGAAGCTCCTGCCGGAGGAGCCCCGCCGGACCGGCGGGCTTTTCATGTACTACGCCTTTACCGAGGACGGCGCCCTGACGCCGCTGTACCCGGACCCGGCGGAGCGGGAGGAGATCGGCATGGAGCGGCTCACGGAGGCGGACGTGGCCGGGCTTTACGGCCTGGAGCCGGACCTGGTCAGCCGCGTCACGGTGAACGGGAACGAGTACTTCCTCTACTTTTTGGACGAGGGGCCGGAGGGCGCCCAGGTCCGCCGGGTCACCGCGCAGTATTACCGCTTCGACCGCGGCGCACAGTATCTTTTCAGCTTCACCGGCTACACCGACACCCAGGATTATTGGGACTTTATGGAAATCCTTAACACCGCCGACATTCCCC
The DNA here is from genome assembly GCA_947632155.1 of uncultured Oscillospiraceae bacterium. Classification (GTDB taxonomy): domain Bacteria; phylum Bacillota; class Clostridia; order Oscillospirales; family Oscillospiraceae; genus RUG626. The sequence goes on along the minus strand of CANROF010000008.1, from coordinate 50,387 downwards.
CCAGGGCCGCGCCGGAGCCGCCCCCGGAGCCCGAGACGTACCCGGCCTTTCCTTTCACCGACGAAAAAAACGGCGTCTCCTTCACGGTGCCGGAGGGCTGGAAGCGGCGGGACGGCGGGACCGGCGGCGTGCTGGGGTCTTTCATACGCGGCGGGGACGGCGCGGCGGCGGTGGACTACGCCGTTGCCGATATGCGCGAGGAGTACCCCGGCGTTTTCACCGACGGGGAGCTGGCCGGAATAGATAACTCCGCGGTCACGCCCGGGGAGCTGGCGGAGCTTCTGGGCGTGGACCGGGAGCGCGTGTCGGAGGCCGCCTACAACGGGAACAGTTATTTCAGGATCGCCCTCCCGGCGGAGCCGGACGCCGGCGGCGTGGCGGCGGAGGTGACGGAGCTCATCCACATCCGCGGCGGCGCGTTTTACATCTTCACCTTCAGCGCCTTGCCCGGCAGCGGCTGTTACCCGGAGTTTGAGGCTCTGATGGACACCGTGGAGTTTGCCGGGGAGAGCGAAAGCGCGGCCCGCGGCCCGTCGGCCGTGTCGGTGCTGGAGGGCGTCCTTTTGACGCTGCTTCTCCACCCGCTGCCGCTGCTTCTCTACCGCTTCGCCATCCGGAGGCGCCCGCTGCGGCCCGGAGCGGCGCTGGCCGTCGTCGCGGCGGCGCTGGCGGCCGCCGGGGCGGCATACGCCGCGGCGTGCGTGTGGCTGGGCGTCAGCCCATACGCCGCCCCGGCCCTGGCACTCTGGGCCGTCGTCTCCTACCTGTGTTTGATACTAATATCCAATTAAAATAAGCCATTCGCGACGGTCTTTTTCGCGCCATGCTGCGTCAGCCGCCTTGGGAATACACAAAGTATTCCCTGCGGCGTCTTCCTTGCCTGACACGAAAAATCCTCGCCGCTCGGTGTCTTCTTTTAAATGGATATTAGTATGACGTCCGGTCGTGCCCCCGATGCGAAAGAATGAATAACAAAAATCCGGCGCGGAGCTTTTCAGGCTCCGCGCCGGTCCGTTTTTGTGCGCTCAAAAGGCGAAGTTGCCGTTTACGAATACGGGGATCTCCCGGCCGTCGTGGGTGGCGCCCACGATACTGAGGTCCGGGGAGCCCACCATGAAGTCCTCGTGGGTGATGGACTGGTTGAGCCCCCGGGAGAGCCGCTCCTCCTCCGTCATATCCGCTCCGCCCTCGATATTGGGGTAGCTGGCGCCGAAGGCCAGGTGGCAGCTCGCGTTCTCGTCGAAGAGCGTGTTGAAAAAGAGCGTGTCCATGCGGCTGATGGGGGAGTCGTAGGGCACCAGCGCCACCTCGCCCAGGTACGATGCCCCCTCGTCCAGGGCGATCTCCGCCTCCAAAAGCTCACGGTGGCGGGGGTCCTCCGCCTCCACGCCCACGATCCTGCCCTTTTCAAAGGTGAAAGCAAAGCGCGGGATGAGCACCCCGCCCACGTCGAAGGGCTTGGTGGAGACGGCGCGCCCGTTTACCCCGTCCCGCTTTGGCGCGGTGAAGATCTCCTCCGTGGGCATATTGGCGTTGAACCGGACGCCCGCGGCGGAGGTGGAGCTGCCGCCGTCCCAGTAGTGCCCCTCCGGCAGCTCGACGGTGAGGTCCGTGCCCAGGGAGTTTGTGTAGTGGAGGGACTTGAAGTTAAGCTCCGTAAGCCGCCTTTTCCTGTCGTTGAGCCGGGCGTTGTGCTCTCTCCAGCATTGCGCGGGGTCATTGTCCTCCGTAATCCGCATGGTGGCGCAGATGGCGTCCATGAGCTTTGCCACGGCCTGGGCGGCGGGGACGCCGGGGTACATTTTTTTCGCCCAGTTTTCCTCCGGCAGGGCGGCGATGCACCACTGGACCTTGTCGGACATCTGCTTTTCCCGGTACTCCCGGATGGCCGGACCGAAGGCCCGGCTCTGGCGGACCATGCGGGCGTGGTCGATGCCGTTCATGCCGTCGGGGTCGGAGCTGTCGATGCTGAGGAACGCCGCCCCCTCCCGGGCCAGGGTGTTCAGCATATCCGCCTGCCAGGGGCGGTAGGTGTCGAAGATCTCGTCCGCGGCGTGGAGATACGTCTCCCGGCTGACGGCCTGGTCGTTCCAGCGCATCACCACCTCCCGGGCGCCGGCAGCGTAGGCGTTTCGCACCAGCAGCCGGGCAAACTCCGCCTTCTCCACGGGGCAGTTGATGACCAGCGTCTGCCCCGGCTGGACGTTGATGCCCACGGCGATCAGGAGCTTCGCGTATTTGTCAAGTCTCGGGTCCACGGTTTCTTTCCTCCAATTCGTCTTCAATTTCGGCAAGGAGCTTTCGCTCGGCCTTTGTGTTCTCAAATGTGAGCTTTTCGTACATGTCGGGCCGCCGCAGGCGCGTGCGGATGATGGACTGCTTGCGCCGCCAGCGGGCGATCTCGGCGTGGTTTCCGGACAGGAGCACCGCCGGGACGCGCCGCCCCATCCACTCCTCGGGCCGGGAGTACTGGGGGTACTCCAAAAGCCCCGCCCAGTGGCTCTCGTTTTCAAAGCACTCGGGGTCGGGCAGCACCCCGGGGACGAGGCGGCACACCGCGTCCGCCACCGCCATGGCGGGAATCTCCCCGCCGGTGAGGACGAAGTCGCCGAGGCTTATTTCCTCGTCCACGCACTGGTCGATGAACCGCTGGTCCACCCCCTCGTAGTGACCGCAGACCAGGATGAGCTTGTCGTAGCCGGAAGCCAGCCTTTTGGCGTCGGCCTGGGTGAAGGTGCGGCCGCAGGGGGACATGAATATGGTGTGTACCCGCTCCCCGTGGGTTTCGCAGATGTGCTTCCAGCAGTCGTGCAGCGGCTGGGCCTGCATGACGCACCCGCGCCCGCCGCCGTAGGGGTAGTCGTCCACCTGGCACTGTTTATTGGTGGTGTAGTCCCGGATCTGGTGAGTCTCGATGCGGATATACCCCCGGTCCTGGGCGCGGCCCAGGATGGACTCGTTCATCAGATCCCCCACGGTGTCGGGGAAGAGAGTCATAATGTCGATCCAGTAGTTCATCACATGCCCTCAATGAGCCGGAGCGTCACGGTCCCGGCCTCAAGATCCACATCCGTCACAAAGGGGCCCCGGAGGGGGACGAGAATCTCCCGCGCACCCTGAATCTCCAGTACCTCGCCCCCCGGGGGCGTCAGGATGCCGGTGACGCGCCCCAGCTCCACGCCGTCCTCGCTCACCGCCCGCATGTCCATAAGATCGGAGAGAAGATACCCCCCGTCCCTGATGCCGATGTCCTCCCGGGGCACGTAGAGGACCTGGTTTTTGAGCTTTTCCGCCTGGTCGATGGTGTCGATGCCGGAGAGCTTGGCGATGACGAAGCCCTTTTGCACCCGGGCGCGCTCCACCCGGTGCTCGGTATTGTCCAGAAAGAGCCGGCGAAAGCCGCAGAACGCCTCCGGCGAGTCGGCCCAGGGCTCGATCTTCACCTCCCCCCGGAGAGCGTGGGTGTTGACGATTCTCCCTGTCTCAATAAGGTCCATGTTCTCACATCCAAATTAAATAAGTAGTCGTATATATATTTTATCACTTTTTCCGCCGCAAATCAATCCCGCGGCGCTTTTTGAGGAAGCTTTTGACCTTTTCGGTGTTCAGCAGGACGTAGACAAGCCCCGCGGCGAGGAGCAGCCAGCAGGCGATGACGATGATCTTGAGCTTGTGCTCCTCCACGAACCACCGGTAGCTGTAGCCGGTATACCCCGCCCACTCATACCATTTTTTGCCGTCCTCGTAGTACACGCGGGGCACCGGCACCTCGATGAAGCGGGACAGGATGTAGATGAAGAAATTCCCAAAAAGCCCGAAGGCCGAGGCGCACAGCGCCACGCTCCGCCGGATCCACATCCGGGCGGCGGCGTCGGTGCGCTTCACCGCCGGGACGTCGCCGTCGCTGGCGTAGTCGTCGTTCAGAAGGTAGTCCGCCGTGACGCCGAAGAGCCTCGCGAGCTGCGCCACGTTGGCGGCGTCCGGCATGGCGGAGCCCACCTCCCAGCGGGACACCGCCTGGCGGGACACATCCAGCTTCTCCGCCAGCTCCTCCTGGGACAGGCCGGCCTTTTTTCTGAGGTCCAGTATTTTTTCCGATAATGTCATCATGACCCCTCCTTTCAGGGCGCCTCCATCATACGACGCCCCCGGCCGCGATACCACCGCGCGGACTTTACAATCGCGCAACATGAGGTTGCATTTCCAAGATCCGGGGAAGCGGGCGGGTTTGGAACCCGCCCCTACGAGAGAATTGGAGGTTTTCCCGTAGAAGCAGGCAGCCCGTCAGGGCTTTTCCGACAGTCTAAAAAACCGCCCCGGCCGTAAAGCCGGGGCGGTTTTTTAGTCATCCACGATGTCCACACTGATATGCTTGCCCTGGCGCTGAGCCACGGAGCGCATCAGAGTGCGAATCTCCTTGGCGATCTTCCCGTGGCGGCCGATGACCTTGCCCATGTCGTCCGGGGCGACGCGGAGCTCAAAGACGGTCTTGTCCGGCTCCTCTCGCTCCGTCACGGTCACGTCGTCGGGGCTGTCCACGAGATTTCGCGCGATGTAGAGCAGAAGTTCCTTCATGGGAGCGCCCCCGGATCAAAGGACGCCCGCGTTTTTCAGCAGGGTCTTCACGGTGTCGGTGGGCTGGGCGCCGTTCTTTATCCACTCCTTTGCCTTGTCGCCATCGACCTTCACCGTGCTGGGCTGGGTGCGGGGATCGTAGGTGCCGATCTCCTCGATGAAGCGGCCGTCGCGGGGATAGCGGGAGTCGGCCACCACGATGCGGTAGAAGGGGGATTTCTTGGCGCCCATCCTGCGAAGTCTGATCTTTACCATGTTGTTTGTACCTCCAAATTATTGTAAATTAATGTTTTTCAATTATCCTCATATAAAATATAAAAGATAAATGATTTACGGTTTAAAAGGGGAACCCGCCGCGGCGGCGTCCGCCGCCCAAAAAGCCGGGGAGCTTGCCCTTGGACATCTGGCGGGTGAGGTCGCGCATCATCTCGTACTGCTTCAAAAGCCTGTTCACGTCCACCACCTGGGTGCCGGAGCCGGCGGCGATGCGCTTTTTCCGGCTGGAGTTGATGACGGAGGGGTCCTCCCGCTCCTTCGGCGTCATGGAGAGGATCATCGCCTCGGTGCGGGCCATCTGCCGCTCGTCGATCTTCGCCCCGGCCACGGCCTTGCCCATGCTGCCCGGGAGCATCCCGGCGATGTCGCCCAGGCCCCCCATGCCCTTGAGCTGCTGGAGCTGGTCGTAGTAGTCCTGGAGGGTGAAGGCGTTTTTGCGCATTTTCTCGGCGAGCTCGCGGGCCTTTTTCTCGTCAAAGCTCTGCTCGGCCTTCTCGATGAGGGTCAAAACGTCGCCCATGCCCAATATGCGGCTGGCCATGCGGTCCGGGTAGAAGGGCTCGATGGCGTCCAGCTTCTCGCCCACGCCGCAGAATTTGATGGGCTTTCCCGTGACGGCCCGGACGGAGAGGGCCGCGCCGCCGCGGGCGTCGCCGTCCAGCTTCGTCAGCATCACGCCGGTGATGCCCAGGGCCCCGTCAAAGGCGGAGGCGGCGTTCACCGCGTCCTGGCCGGTCATGGCGTCCACCACTAAGAGGATCTCGTCGGGCTGTACCTCGGCCTTTATGGCCCGGAGCTCGTCCATCAGCGCCTCGTCGATGTGGAGGCGTCCGGCGGTGTCCAGCACCACCAGGTCGTTCCCGTGCTTTTTGGCGTGGGAGACGGCGGCCTTGGCGATGTTCACGGGGTTTTCCGTGCCCATCTGGAAGACGGGGATATTGAGCTGCGCGCCCACCGTCTCAAGCTGCTTGATGGCGGCGGGGCGGTAGATGTCGCAGGCCACAAGGAGCGGCCGCTTGCCGTTTTGCTTTCGGAGGAGAGCTGCCAGCTTCGCCCCGTTTGTGGTCTTGCCCGCGCCCTGGAGCCCCACCAGCATGACGACGGTCATGCCCCGGGAGCCCATGTTGAGCTTGGAAACGGAGGAGCCCATGAGCTTCGTCAGCTCCTCGTTCACGATCTTTATCACCATCTGGGCGGGGGTGAGGGATTCCAGCACCTCCGTGCCGGCGGCGCGCTCCGAAACCTCGCGTATGAAGTCCCGGACTACCTTGTAGCTGACGTCCGCCTCCAAAAGGGCCATACGGACCTCCCGCATGGCCTCCTTGATGTCGGCCTCGGAGAGACGCCCCTTGCCCCGGAGCTTCTTAAAGACGCCGGAGAGCTTTCCGGATAGGGATTCAAATGCCATCTTTTCAACCTTTCAATTCGTCAAGGCCGCGCCGGAGCCTCTCCGCCAGGGTCCTGGCCCGGCCGTCCGTCAGGGCGCAGAGGGCCTGGGCGTCGGCGCGCATACGCTGGATGCCGGCGTTCATCTCCATGAACCTGGCCACCACGCCGGTCTTTTCCTCATAGCCCCGGAGAAGCCTCTCCGCCCGGACGAGGACGTCCCGGACGCCCTGCCGCGATACGCCGGTGAGCTCGCTGATCTCCGAGAGCGACAGATCGTCGGAGAAGTAGTATTCAAAGTACTCCCGCTGCTTGTCTGTCAAAAGCTCCCCGAAGAAATCGTAGAGCATGGTCAGCTCATAGGTGTCGCCGGTCATCTTATCACCTGTAATGTGAATAGACTTTACAGGCAGACATTATAGTACGTCCCGGCGCGGCTGTCAAGGAATATTTTTGGCTTTTCAGGCAGATAATAGTGTGAAGCGAAAAATGAGCCCGCATCAGGAGGTCTACATGAAAGACACCGGGATATACATGGAAAACGAGACTCTGGGAAATTACGCCAGAAATACCGCCGCCTCCCTGGAGACGCAGGGGTACGTCCGGGGGGCGCGGGAGGAAAGGCGCCTTGGAAGCGCCCTTTTGCGCCTGAAGGCCAGGCTCTCCGCGCCGGAGCTCCGCGGGGACGTGGCCGGGGCGGCGGAGTGGTTCCGGGACAACTGGTATTTGGCCGAGCGGGAGGGCAAGGAGGCCGCCGCGCGCTTTGCCGGGGCCGGGAGGCTCCCCAAATGCGCCGGCGGCGGCGCCCGGGTGACGGAGGCCGCCATGGCCCTGGTCCGCTCCGGCCGGGGACAGGTGACGGGGGAGAGGCTGAGGCTCTTTTTGGAGGAATTTGAAAAGGTCAGCGTCCTCACCCAGCGGGAGCTTGACATGTTCGTGCCCGCCTTAAAGGGGGCGCTGTGCCGGCTGCTCACGGAGCTGGAGCCCTGGAGGGGCGGGGAGGACCGGGACCTCACGGAATATACGGAGAACATCTTCACGTCGCTCCGGCTCCTTTCGGGGATGGACGCGGCGGACATCTTAGAGGACGTAAACGCGGTGGAGGCCGTGCTGCGCCGGGACCCCGCGGGAATCTACTGCCGCATGGACGAGGACACCCGGAGAAGCTACCGCCACCGCCTGTCCCGGCTTGCGGAGAAAAACGGCCTGACCGAGGACGCGGCGGCGAAAAAAGTGCTGGAGCTGGCGCAAAAGGGCCCGGACAGGCACGTGGGGACGTATATTTTCCAAAAGCCCCTGGGAAAGAGCCGGCGGGAGCCCACGGGCGGGTGGTATATCGCGGGGAACGTCCTGCTGACCCTCTTTTTCACGCTTTTGGCGGGGATGCTCACCGGCTCGGCGGCGGTCCCCGTTCTCCTGCTGCTGCCTGTTTCGGAGCTCGTGAAGGCGGCGGCGGACTTTGTGTGCCTCCGGATAAAGCGCCCGGAGCGGCTGCCCCGGATGGAGCTCTCCGGGGGCATCCCCAGGGCCGGGAGGACCGTCTGCGTCATCTCGGCCCTGCTCACCGGGGAGGCGGACGGGAAGAAGTACGCCCGGCTTTTGGAGGAATACAGGCTCCTGAACCGGGACGCCGGCCGCGAGCTCCTTTTCGGCATCCTGGCCGATCTCAGGGAGGCCCCGGAGCCCCGGCAGAGGGAGGACGGGCCCATTTTGGAGGCCGCCAGGAGCGCCGTGGAGGAGCTGAACAAAAAATACGGCGGCGGCTTCTACCTCTTTTACCGGGAGCGGGAGCGCAACGCGTCCGACAATGTCTGGATGGGCCGGGAGCGCAAGCGCGGGGCCATCGAGGACCTGGTGCGGCTTTTGAGCGGCGAGCGCTCCGCCCTCCGGGCCCTGGCCGGGGACGAGGCGGCGCTGGCGGGGACAAATTTCATCCTGACGCTGGACGCGGACACGCGCCTCACCGCCGGGGCGGCCAGGGAGCTGGTGGGCGCGGCCCTCCACCCGCTGAACGTGCCGGTCATCGACGGGAAGCTGGGGCGGGTGACCTCCGGCTACGGCGTCTTCGAGCCACGGATCTCCGTGGACCTGACCTCGGCGGGCAGGAGCGATTTTGCCCGGATCTTCGCCGGGGAGGGGGGACTGGACCCCTACGGCGCGGCGGTGTCGGACCTCTACCAGGACCTCTTCGGCGAGGGGACCTTCATGGGCAAGGGGCTTTTGAACGTCCCGGTCTACAGGCGTCTGCTGGACGGGGCGTTCCCGGAGAACGCCGTTCTCTCCCACGACATCCTGGAGGGCGGGTATCTCCGGTGCGCCTATGTCTCCGATACGGAGCTCACCGACGGCTGGCCCTATAAGGTGACGAGCTGGTTTACCCGCCAGGAGCGCTGGGCCCGGGGGGACTGGCAGAACATCCGCTGGTGTACCGGCTGGGTGAGGACCGGGGAGGGAGGGCTGCGGCGCAACGCCCTCTCCAGCCTTACAAAGTGGAAGCTCTTCGACAATCTGCGCCGGAGCCTGACGCCGGTGTTCACCCTCCTTGCCGTCCTGGCGGGGCTCCTCATCGGCGGGAGGGCCATGGGGACGGCGGCCGTTGTGGCGGCGGCGTCCGTCCTGGGCGGGCTCATTTTGAGCACCGCGGAGCTCCTGGCGCGCCACGACGGCAGCGGCGGGGCCAGGTATCAGTCCTCCGTCATCTCCGGCATCGCCGGGGCCATGCTCCGGGCCGCCATACGCCTGACGCTCCTGCCCGCGGAGGCGTGGGTCCAGCTCCGGGCGGCGGTGACGGCGGTCTACAGGATGACGGTGAGCCGGAAAAAGCTCCTGGCCTGGGTGACGTCCTCCGAGGCCGAGCGGCGTCACGGGAACACATTGGGCGTAAATTATAAGTCCCTGGCGGCCTGCCCCCTTGCGGGGGCGCTGGTCGTCCTGCTGGCCCGCAGCGCCCCCGGGGCGGCGGTGGGGATCGTCTGGCTCTTCGCCCCGGCCTTCGCCTGGGCGCTGTCCCGGGAGATACGCCGCGTTCGGCGCGTGTCCCAGGCCGACAGGAGCTTCCTCCTGTCCCGGGCCGGGGAGATATGGCGGTATTTCGCGGACACCCTGACGCCGGAGGACAACTACCTCCCCCCGGATAACGTCCAGGAGGAGCCGCGCTTAGGGCCCGCCCACCGCACGAGCCCCACGAACATCGGCCTTGCCATGCTCTCCTGCGCCGCGGCCTCGGATTTGGGGCTCATCGGGGAGCGGGAGGCCGTGGAGCGGGTGAAAAGGACGCTGGAGACGTGCCTGAAGCTCCGGAGGTGGCGGGGGCACCTTTTGAACTGGTACGACACCCGGACGCTGACGCCCCTGGAGCCCCGGTATGTCTCCACCGTGGACAGCGGGAACTTCGTGGGGTGCCTCATCGCCCTCCGTCAGTGGCTCCTGGAGGCAGGGGAGGGGGACGCGGCGGAAAAATGCGCCGGGCTCATCGACAGCGCGGACATGGGGGCCCTTTTCGACGGGAAGAGGAAGCTTTTTTATATAGGCTTCGACCTGACAAAGGGCGCCCCCAGCGAGGGCTGGTACGATCTGCTTGCCAGCGAGGCCCGCCAGACCAGCTTTATCGCCGTGGCCCTGGGGGCCGTCCCCAGAAAGCACTGGCGCAGGCTGGGCCGGGCGCTCGTCTCCCAGGACGGCTACTCCGGCATGGCGAGCTGGACGGGGACGATGTTCGAGTATTTGATGCCAAATCTCCTGCTGCCCTGCCCGGAAAATTCCCTGCTCTATGAAAGCGCCCGCTTCTGCCTCTACGCCCAGAGGCGCGCCGGCCCCGGGCTGCCCTGGGGCATATCGGAGAGCGCCTACTACGCCTTCGACCCGGGGCTCTCCTACCGCTACAAGGCCCACGGGGTCCAGCGCCTGGCGCTGAAGCGCGGCATGGGGACGGAGCGCGTCATCGCGCCCTACGCCACCTATCTGGCCCTGCCGCTGGACCCCGGGGGCGGCGTCAAAAACCTCCGGCGGCTCTCCGGCCGCGGAATGGAGGGGCGGTACGGGCTCTATGAGGCCCTGGACCTGACCCCGGCCCGGGCCCGGAGCGCAAAGGGGGAGCCGGTGCGGACCTTCATGGCCCACCATCTGGGGATGAGCCTGGTCGCCGTGGCCAACACCCTCTGTAACGACGTGTTCCCGCGCCGCTTTATGGCGGATATACGCATGGGGGCCTATCGGGAGCTCCTGGAGGAGCGCATCCCCACGGGGCAGATCGTCCTGCGCCAGCCGCCCCGGGAGGTCCCGGCTGTGCCCCGGCGGGCGGAGAGCGGGGAGCTGGACCTCCGGACCTCCCAGACCGACTGCGTCTCCCCCCGGTGCGTCCCCCTCTCCAACGGGGAGTACACGGCGCTTTTTGCCGAGACGGGGGCCGTAAGGAGCGTCTGGCGCGGGCGGGACCTCACCCGCATGGAGCCGGACATGGGGCGTGACGCCGGCGTCGCCCTCTATCTTCGGACCCGGGAGGGGCTCATCCCCCTGACGGCTGCCCCGGAGTACGACAGGCGCGTGAAGTATTCCTCCACGCTGTCGGACAGCTTCGGCCAGGTCCGGGCGGAATTTGACGGCCTCACCTTCCGGGAGACGCTGACCGTCCCCCCGGGGACGGCGGGGGAGGTCCGGCACATCGAGCTTTCCGCCCCCGCGGGGTTCGGGAAAGCCCGGCTCATCTGCGTCTTCGAGCCGGTTTTGGAGCGGCGGGAGGATCACAAGGCCCACCCCGCCTTTTCAAAGCTCGCCCTGGAGGCGGACTTCCGCTCCGGCGTGCTGACGGTGCGCCGCAGGCCAAAGCCCGGGCAGGAGGACGTGTATCTGGCCGCGGCCTGCGACGCGCCCATGACCGCCGCCACCCACTTTCGCCGGGGCGAGGGGCCGGAGGGCGGAAAAATGCTCCGCGCAAGCCCGGATATGCGCGTCGCCCTCACCATCCCCGTGGACCTCGCCTCCGGGAAATGCGCCGTGACCGTGGCCCTGGCCCCGGGAACTACAAGGCAGGAGGCGGAGGACGCCGCCAGGGAGCTCTCGCGGAAAAGCCAGCCCCAGGCCATAAGCCGTCTGGCCGCCGCCGCGCTGATGCTGGGCCTGAAGCCCCGGGAGGTCCGGGAGGCCCTGGGGCTCCTGACGGGCCTTCTCTACGGCGCCAGGCCCGGCGAGGCCCGGCGGGAGCTCCTGCGGGAGGGGCGCTTCGGCCGGGAGGACCTTTGGCGGGCCGGAATATCCGGGGACCTGCCTATCCTCACGGCGAAGGTGGAGACAGGGGAGGCCCTGGAGGGGGCCCTGACGCTTCTGCGCCGGCACGCGCTCCTCTCCGAAAACGGCGTGGAGTCGGACCTTGCCCTCCTTCTCACCGACGCCGGGGATTACCGGGGCGGCCAGCGGGAGGCCATATTGAAGACCCTGACGTCCCTGGGCCGGGAGGGCGCCCTGGGGGCCCGGGGCGGCGTACACCTGTTGGACGCCGGGACCCGGGAGGCTCTGGCCGCCGAGGCCCTGGCGGACCTGGCGGTGAGGCCGGAGGCCATCCCCGCCGAGGCCGCCCACCGGGAGCGTTTCCCCCGCAAGGAGCCGGCCTACCGCCGGGGCGGGGAGCCGCCGCGGTGGGAGCTTGCGGAGGACGGGACCTTCCGCTTCGCCCTGGGCGGGGCCCTCCCCGAGGCGGCGTGGAGCAATATTCTGGCAAACCAGCGCTTCGGGTACCTGGCCACCGAGTGCGGGACCGGGTATATGTGGTACAAAAACTCCCGGCTCATGCGCCTGACGCCCTCCTTGGGGGACGCCTCCACCGCCCTGGGGGCGGAGCGGCTGGAGCTCCTTCGGGGGGAGGCGCGGCGGAGCCTCTTCGCAGACGGAACGGGGGACGCCACCCTGGTGGAGTACGGCTTCGGCTGGGCCCGGTGGGAGCGGGAGACGCTGGGCGTCAAGACGCGGCTCACGGCCTTTGTGCCGGAGGACGCGGCGGCGAGGGTCCTCATACTGGAGCTGCGGGGGGACCTTGCCGGGTTGGAGGTGGAGTATTCCACCGGCCTCACCCTGGGGGAGGACGAAAGGCTCGCCCGGGCTGTCATCACGGGCCGGGAGGGCCGGGCCTTCACCGCCAGGAACCCCTCCGGGGAGTTTAAAAATACCGTTTTCCGGGTGCTGCCGGACGCGGAGCCCGTGGGCTTCACCGGGGACTGGAACAAATACCGCCTGGGGGAGCTGGACGGAGCTCTGGGGGCCGGCGTGAGGCCCTGCGTCGCCCTGCGCTTTTCCGCCGCGGAGCGGCTGGTCATCGCCGCCGGGTGCGAGGACGTCCCCGCCCTTGCGGGGCTTCTCCGGGAGGCAGACGGGCTTTTGGAGAGCACGAAGGACGCCTGGCGGGAGCGGGTGGGACGGCTGAGGATCGTGACGCCGGATGAGAAGATCAACGCCCTGATGTCCGGCTGGTGCGTGTATCAGACCCTGGCCAGCCGCCTTATCGCCAAAACGGGCCTGTACCAGAACGGCGGGGCCACGGGCTTCCGGGACCAGCTCCAGGACGCCTGCGCCCTGACGCTGGTGGACCCGGAGCGCTGCCGGAGGCAGATCATGACGGCGGCGGCCCACCAGTACCGGGAGGGGGACGTGATGCACTGGTGGCACGACACCCCCGGCGGCGTCATGGGCGTGCGGACCCGGTGCTCCGACGACCTACTCTGGCTGCCCTACGCCCTGACAGACTATGTGACGAAGACCGGGGACACCGGCCTTTGCCGGGAGGAGACGGGGTATCTCAGCTCCCCGCCCTTGAAGCCGGAGGAGCGCGACAGGTACGAGCGCCCCGGGACGGCCCGGGACTCCGGAACGGTCCTGCGCCACGCCATGGACGCCGCGGACGCGTTTCTGAGCCGCGGGACCGGCAGGCACGGCCTGGCGCTGATGCTGGGCGGGGACTGGAACGACGGCTTTGACCGCGTGGGCGCCCGGGGCCAGGGCGAGAGCGTGTGGCTCACCTTCTTCGCAAGCCTCACCCTCCGGCGGCTCTCGGAGCTGTGCGGCAAGCTGGGCGAGGCGGAGCCGGCCCGGCGGTATCTGCGGGCGTCCTCCGACCTCCTCAGAGCCGGCGAGGGGACCTGGACGGGGGAGTGGTATCTGCGCGGGACCTTCGACGACGGAACGCCCCTGGGAGCGCCGTCGGAGAATGCCCCCGGGGAGTGTGAGCTTGACTCCATCGCCCAGAGCTTCGCCGTCTTTGCCGGGGCCGACGCCGCCCGGAGCCGCCAGGCGGTGATGAGCGCCTATAAGCGGCTCTTCGATTCCCACAGCCGCGTGGCAAAGCTCTTTGACCCGCCCTTCGACGCCGGGGACACGTGCCCCGGGTATATAAGGGCCTACGCCCCGGGCTTCCGGGAAAACGGCGGGCAGTACACCCACGCCGCCGTGTGGCTGGCCATGGCGCTGCTGCGCGCCGGCCGGCGCCGGGAGGGGGCGGAGCTCCTCTCCGCCCTCTCCCCCTGGGGCCGGGACGGGGATGTCTACGCCGTAGAGCCCTACGTACTGGCGGCGGACGTCTACTCCGCCCCCGGGCACGTGGGCCGGGGCGGCTGGACCTGGTACACGGGCTCCGCCGGGTGGTATCTCCGGGCGGTGGCGGAGGAGCTTCTGGGCCTGCACCTGCGTGAAGGCCGGCTCTACGTGGAGCCGAAGCTCCCCGAAAGCCTGCTCCCCTGCCACGCGGTGCTGCGGGGCCGCGAGGAGCTGAGAATCGACATCTACCCCCAGGGCATCCTGATAAACGGCGAGCCCTACAAAAAAGAGGGCCTCCCCTACGCCCCGCCCGCCGCAGCCGCCGCCCAGGCCGGCCCGCGCCGGGACGGCTGATATGGCGGCAAAAAACGCCCCCAAAAAAGGCTTCGCCGCGCGAACGCGCGGCGAAGCCTTTATCGAATGGCGGCCGTTCTCCTATTGACCCGCCCGGCGCCGCTTCAGTCGAAACGGCGATTTTTGTTGACATTACATTAATTCGGTATTAGAATAGCTTATATCCATTAATTTCATTTTGGGAGGAATGTTGTATGGAGAACGAAAAAGTGAAAAAGGTTGACGCGCTTTATATGCTCATCTTCATCTTCGCGCCCATTGTGGTGGTGGCGGCGGTGACCGCCGTACTTGTCACCACCACCGACGGCACCGGGCCCGCCGCCCTTGTGCCCTTGGTCCTGCTGGCGGCCTCGGTGGCGTGGTGGGTGCTGGGCTGGAGGAAGTCCTTTGAAAGCGGCAGTAAAAAGCTGGCGAAGGCCATGGACGCCCAGGGCCTTACCCGGAACATGACCTTCAACGGCAAGGGGGTGCGTCGTGGTGGTTGACACCGTCCACGGAAAGCTGGGCCTGGTCTACGCCGCCAACCCCAGAAAGCAGTACATAATCCCCGCGTCCCGGGTGGAGAATCCCCGCGTGGACGACGGAAAGACCGGCCGGGGCGCCCTGGAGGGCTCCATGCGGGTGAGCTTCCTCTTCACCGTGGACGGAATCCAAAACCGCGTGGACACCTTCGTCTCCAACTCCAGGTGGAAGATGACCGACCCCAAAATTCTGGAGGGCATATCCAAGGCCGACTCCATGGTGGAGATCATCAACGCCGCGAAGGCGGCCCGGTGATGGGGCTCTTCTCAAGGGGCCCCAAGGGGGAGCGGTGCCGGGTCTGCAAGGAGCTCATGGAGGCGCGGGAGGAGCGGCTTTACGCCATGCCCTCCGTCACCGTGGGCCACTACGTCCGGCGCGAGCACGGGGAGTGGTACAGGCGCGGCCTCGTCCCCATAAGCTCCAAGGCGCAGATTCCCACCGGCATGTACGGCGCCAGGGCGAAGCTCTATAAATGCCCCCGCTGTGGCCAGGAGAAGGCGGTGATCACCCCCTTCCTCCCGGTGCGGGACGCCGAGAAGACGGAGCTCCCCGTGACGCTGGAGTATCTGGAGCTGGAGGCGTTTTTGGGGGAGCGGCATTGACCGCGCAGTAATAAAGCCGAAAGGAGCCTTATATATGAAGATCGCTGTACGCTATTTTACCCGGGGCGGGAACACGAAAAAGCTGGCGGAGGCCATGGCCAAAGCCGTCGGGGCGGAGGCCCTGGGGGTGGAAAAGCCCCTTGCGGAGGACGTGGACGTGCTCTTCCTGGGCAGCTCGCCCTACGCCTTTGACGTGGACGACGCGGTGAAGAAATTCATAGCCGGCATCAATGTGCGCGTGGGGAGAGTCGTGAATTTCAGCACCTCCGCCTCCCTGAGGTCCACGGCGAAGTACGTCTCCAAGCTGCTGGAGGCCAAGGGAATCCCCCTGGACAAGGAGGAGTTTTCCTGCCCCGGGTCGTTCCTCGTGCTGCATAAGGGGAGGCCAAACGCCCAGGACCTGAAGGCCGCCGGAGAGTTCGCCCAAAAAATCGCCGCGAAAAAGTGACCCGCCCCTACGGGGGCGTGGTGCGGTTGATGGAAAACGGGCGGTGAATCGGGAAGATGGGCCGCTGTGGGCAGCGGCCCGTACAGCGAGATTGTGGGTTATCGCGTTGATTTGGGATTTTCAAAAATGCACCGTAAAAAGCATATCGCCGCGCGGGGCGCGGCGATATGCTTTTTTGGATTTTTTAAATACACCGCTGGAGGGGGCGGAGGGCGTCGGCGATGATGACGGCGTCGCGGGCGATGACGGAGTTGTCGAAGCGGGGGGAGGGGCCGGAGACGCTGACGGCGGCCACCACCTGGCCGTGGCTGTCGAACACCGGCACCGCCACACAGCGGATGCCGAACTCGTGCTCCATGTTGTCGGCGGCGTAGCCGTTCTGCCGAATCTCCTCCAGCGCCTGGCGCAGAGTCTCCGGGCGGGTGATGGTGTAATCCGTGAAGGCCTTCATGGGGCGGGACAGGATCTTTTCGATCTGCGCCTCCGGCAGATAGGCCAGCATCGCCTTGCCCAGGCCCGTGCAGTAGAGCGGCGCGCGCTCGCCGGAGATGTTGCGCGTGCGCATCTGGCCCGCGGGTACGGCGGACTCGATGTAGACCACCTGCTCCTCGCTGAGGATGCCGAAGTAGCAGAGCTCCCCGGTGGCGTTGGCGATCTTGGACAGCACCGGGAGGAACATCTCACGCAGGCTGTAGCGGCTGTTGACGATATATCCGAAATGCAGGAGCTTCAGCGCCAGGGAGTACTTCCCCGTCTGCTCGTTTTTTGTGAGATACCCGCACTGTTGGAAGGTGTTGAGGATGTTGTAGATGGTGCTCTTTTGCATGTGGAGCATGGCGCCGATCTCCGACGGCCCCAGCTCCGGCCGCTCCACGGAGAAGCACTCCAGCACCGAAAGGGCGCGGACGAGGGATTTTACCGTGCTGTTATCTGCCGACATTCAAATTCCTCCTCTTTTTCAGTTCCGGCACAGGGTGTTTTTTATGTATTCAGCGGCGGCGCGCATCTGGCGCACCTCCTCCTTGAAGGTGGGCGTCAGGAGCTCCGCGCTGACCGCGCGGCTGTGGACGCCGGAGATGACGTGCTCCAGGGCGCTTAAATGATATTTGGCGTTGACGGGGTAGAGCTGGCGCTCAATCTGGGAAAAGGCCGTCAGGAAGCTCTGCAGGAGCTCCGCCTTTTCGCTCTCGGTCCGCCAGTTGTCCAGAAGCCACCGGTACAGGTCCATGTGGAAGTTGGCCATCACGCCGGAGAAGCCCGCGGCGCCGGCCCGCAGGGAGGGCAGGAGGGTCGTGGTGTTGGCGTTATAGAGGGCGAGGCGGCTGCCGCGAACAGTTTCCAGACGCAGGCGGATGGTGTCTATGTCGCAGCAGGTGTCCTTGATGAAGGCGAAGCGCCCGCTGTCCGCGCACCACTTGAGCTCGTCCGGCGTCAAAAGGCGCTTGAAGGGGTAGGGGCACTCGTAGAAGCCCAGCGGAAGCTCCGGGTCCAGCCGCTCCATCAGGGCCTTCAGCGCCGGGATGACGCTGCGCTCCCGGTCCCCGTCGGGGACCAGGCGGTTGGTGATGAGTATCAGCGCCTCCGCGCCGGCATCCCCGATCCTGCGAAGCTCCTCCGCCTGGCTGTCCGGGCTCTGGGACGTGTGGCCGGAGGCGATAACGGGGACGTGGGCGTGGCTCTTTATGAAGCGCACCAGCTCCACGCGCTCGGAAAGGGAGAGAAAGAACACCTCGCTGGACTGGCAGGCCGCGAAAAGCCCCGTGGCGCCGTTTCGCTCATACCAGTCGATGAGCCGTTCCAGGGACGCGTAGTCAATGTCTCCCGCATCGGTAAAGGGCGTTAGCATCACCGGCCACAGCCCGGAAGTTTCGTTGCTGTTCATATATTCACATCTCGCTTTATGTACATTATCCAGTGTAACTAAACAGCTCCATTTTAAGTCTATTTGCCGGTTTTGTCAATGGCAAATCCGCCGCCGGCGCCGGGCTGACCCATTGAAATAGTGAAATTATCGCCTGATTTTGCCCGTTTAAAGCCGCTTTTTTGGGCGTACAGCGGTTTTTCCGGCGTTTGACAAAAATTTTTCGGAACAGTGTTCAAAAAGAATGGACATTAACGGCCCTCGCCGAATGCCGGCGGGGGCCGTCGCGATCTGATGGTCAGCGGATATTTTTGTACATCGGGCCGTAGGCGGCGCAGGCACGGTAGTCCTGGCCCTCCTTGTCCATGCCGAAGGCGTTCCAGGCGGCGGGGCGGAAGATGTCGCCGGCGGGGACGTTGTGCATGCACACCGGGATGCGCAGAATGGAGCACAGCGTGATGAGGTCCGCGCCGATGTGGCCGTAGGAGATGGCGCCGTGATTGGCGCCCCAGTTGTTCATCACGTCGTAGGCGCTCCTGAAGGGGCTGCCCTCCACGCCGTCGCAGCGGGGCGTGAACCAGGTGCAGGGCCAGGTGGGGTCGGTGCGCCGCATCAGCACGTCGGTGACCTCGTCCGGCAGGTGGACGGTCCAGCCCTCGGCGATCTGCAAAACGGGGCCCAGGCCCTTCACCAAATTGAGCCTTATCATGGTGGCGGGCATCTCGGCGCGGGTGGTGAAGGAGCTGGAGAAGCCGCCGCCCCGGAAGTAGCCGTTGTCCGCCGCGGGCCAGGTGGTGGCGGCGGTCATTTTCTCGATGTCCTCCCCGGTCACCTCCCACCAGCGCTTCATGACGGGGGCGCCGCTCTCGTCCCGGCACTCGCCGCAGGCGTCCAGGGCCGTGGCGCCGGAGTTTATAAGGTGGATAAAGCCGCCGTTCTCCCGGGCCTTACCGGTGACCTCGTAGCCGGACGCCTTTTTGCAGGCCTCCGGGGACCAGTAGGTGCGTATGTCGGAGAACATCTGGGCCCGGCCGGTGAGGAGCTTCATGAACAGCATCCCCAGGCCGTTGAGGGTGTCGTTTTCCGTGGCCAGGATGTAGGGCTCCCGGGGGCCGTTGTGGTCAAAGGTGGAGTTCAAAAGCGCCTCGGGGTAGTCGCAGTTGGGGTAGTGGTCCGTCCACTGGCGCTGGCCCTGGAAGCCTCCGGCGATGGCGTTGTGGCCCACCATCTCCTCCTCCCGGCCCTTCGGCAGGTTGGGGTTGCCGTTCATCAGGTCCTTGATGATGCAGTACATCTTGACGGTGAACTCCCACTGTTCCGCCTTCTTCTCCGGGGAGAAGCGGACGGCCTCGGGGTTTTTGTCCCAGCCCTCCCGGCAGTGGGCGCGCGTCCACGCCATGGCCTTTTCAAACTCGGCATGGTCATAGATGCCCTCGTTCATGCGGCGGAGAATCTCCACCTCGTCCACGGACTCCACCCGCATACCCAGGTATTCCTCGATAAAGGCGGAGTCGATGATGGAGCCGCCGATGCCCATGCAGATGGAGCCGATCTGAAGGTAGCTCTTGCCCCGCATGGTGGCCGCGGCCACGGCGGCCCGGGCAAAGCGCAGGAGCTTTTCCTTCACGTCCTCCGGGATGTTGGGCACGTCCTCCAAGTCCTGGACGTCATGGCCGTAGATGCCGAAGGCCGGCAGGCCCTTTTGGGCGTGGGTGGCCAGGACGGAGGCCAGATATACGGCGCCGGGCCGCTCGGTGCCGTTGAAGCCCCAGACGCCCTTGATGGTCATGGGGTCCATGTCCATTGTCTCCGCGCCGTAGCACCAGCAGGGCGTGACGGTGAGGGTGATGTCCACGCCCTCCTTTTTGAATTTGGCGGCGCAGGCGGCCGTCTCCGCCACGCGG
The DNA here is from genome assembly GCA_947632155.1 of uncultured Oscillospiraceae bacterium. Classification (GTDB taxonomy): domain Bacteria; phylum Bacillota; class Clostridia; order Oscillospirales; family Oscillospiraceae; genus RUG626. Next base: position 30,941 of record CANROF010000008.1, on the reverse strand, counting down.
CCGATGGTGGTGTCGGCGATGACCACCCGCACGGGCTCGCCGTTGGAGCAGCGGATGTTCTCCTCAAAGAGCTTTTTCGCGGCCTGGGCCATGGCCATGGTCTGGTCCTCCAGGGATTCGCGGACCTTCATGGGGCCCCGGCGCCCGTCGATAACGGGCCGGATGCCGATAACGGGGTATTCGCCGATGTATCTGGACTTTGCCATTGGATGCTTCCTCCTTCTCGCTTTATATAAATAATGAAAATTAAATGGATCTCTACTCTCCCAGCTCCACCCTGGCGAACGCGATCCTCTGGCGCTTCCAGGTGTAGGTGACCAGGACCTCATTCTGGCCGCCCCGGACCACGGCGGGGTAGGCGAAGGCCCCGGGCCCGTCCTCCAGGACGGCCAGCTCCCGCCAGGTATCGCCGTTGTCCTCCGAATACGAGAGGCATAGGGGGGTCCTGGGGCCCTTGTAGTAATTGGGCAGATTCTCGGTGGGATTCCAGGCCAGCACCAGCGCGCCGTCCGAAAGCCGCACAAGGTCGATGCCGCTGTTGTTGTTGGGCAGGCCGGTGGCATAGGCCAGGCTCCAGGTCCGGCCGTTGTCATAGGAGTCGCTGCGGACGATCCGGCTCGTGGTGCTGCGCAGGAGCATATGGACGGCGCCGTCCCCGTCCTGCCAGAGCGTGGGCTGGATGACGCCCTTACCGAAGATGCGGTGGGGGTCGTAGGGGGAGTGGAGCGTCTCAAGCTGATACCCGGCGCGCCGGACGGGGACGGGGGCGCTTTTTTGCCAGGTTTCGCCGTCGTCCGTGGAAATATCCGCAAAGGCGTCCCAGGTGTCGCCCTCCAGGGACGCGGGGGCTAAAATGTCGCCGTTTTCAAGATAGATGGGCTTGTTCTTCACGGGCCCTCTGCCGCCGGAGCAGTCGCCGGGGACGAGCTCCGCCGGCTCCGACCAGGTTTCGCCGCCGTCGCGGGAGCTGGTCAGCCACGTTTTCCACTCGGAGATGGCCGCGCCCACCTTATAAAAGAGCAGCACCGTGCCGTCCTTCCGTTCAAACAGCACCGGATTCCAGCAGGCCACGTTCCTCATGTCCGCCGCCTTGCGCACCGGGCCCCAGCCCGCGTCCCCCCGCCGGCTCACCCAGATGGCCACGTCCGGGGCCTTCTCCCAGGTCCCGCCGAACCACGCCGCCAGGACGCTCCCGTCCCGGAGAAGCGTCAGGGTGGAGGCGTGGGCGCTGTCGAAGGGCCGGTCCTCCCCAAAAATGAATTCCTTTGTCACGCGCAGAGCCTTCACGGCAATGCCCCCCTTTAGATCGTGTCCGCCGCGCCGCGGCGTTCGATAATAATGAACCAATTTCAGTATTGCTATTTTTTACGCTTTGAATTATACTATGGTATGGGCATCCAGTCAAGAGGGTATCGCGCCGCGCCGGAGCGAATCGCGCCGCGGGGCGTCAAAGCTCCCGGCCGGACGCCAGGGTCACGCAGCGGTACTCGGAGTATACGTCCGAAAGGCGGTTTGCCGCCGGGTCCCCGGGCCGGCTCTCCCGGACGGCGCAGTAAAAGTGGCAGAGCACGCCGTCCTTCGTGATGACGGAGGGCTTGTGGGCGTGGAAGGTGTCGATGGAGCCCGGGCCGCCGGAGGTCAAAAGGGGCTCCGGCCATTTCTCCCAGTGGACAAGGTCCCGGGAAAAGGCCGCGCCGTCCCCGGCGTGACGGCCGTTGTAGCCGTAATAGAACATCACCCACCGGTCCCCGTCCCTCATGACGCAGGGGTCCGCGCAGAACCGGCAGTCCCAGGCCCCCTCGCCGTTGGGGATCACGGGGTTTCCGTCAAACCGCTCCCAGTGGACAAGGTCCCGGGACGTGGCAAGGCCGATCTGCTCGTTCCACGGATTTCGGTCGCGCTGTTTCGCGTTGTAAAATAAGTAAAAGACACCGCCCTCCTCCACGAGGCACCCCTTGTAGAGCCCCCCGCGCTCCCACGCGCCGCCGTCGCGCCAGGAGAGGATGGGCTCCGGGAGTCTGGTCCAGTGGAGAAGCGTCTCATCGTCGGTAAAGGCGAGGCCGATCTGCGCCGGACCCGACTCATACCCCTCCCCGGGGTAGCTGTGGTAGACCATCCAGTATTTTCCGTCCCATTTTTTGAGCCTCGGCGGGGCGTTCAGGTCGTTTTCCCGGAGTATCCACATCCCGGCGACGCCCACGCCGTCCCAGCCGCCGGAGCCGCCCCGGGGGAAGAGCACGCGGCCGGCCGACCAGTGGAGGAGGTCGCCGCTGGTTGACAGCGCCGTCTGATAGCCCCGGCCGTCGAAGCCCACGTGCAGCATGTAATACATGCCGTTGTGGGTGAAGACGAAGGGGCAGTCCACGGCACGCTCGTTATACGTCCCCGGGACCCCGGAGGGGCCCAGCACCGGGCGGCCCAGCTTGCAGGGGGTGAGGTATCGGTCTATGTTTTCCATTGTCAGCACTCCTGATAGTAAATTTTAGAAGAATCCGGGCCCGAGGGCCTATAAATTTTAAAGAATACGGAGGAGATCTTATGAAAGCAGCGCTTGTCTATACCAGCACCACGCCGGAGCTCATCGAGCTGGTGGAGGGCGAGGTAAGGAAAAATCTGGGCCAGGACGCGGAGATCCTGAGCTTCCGGGACCCCGGCATCCTTGCGGAGGTCCGGGACGCGGGATACGTGACGCCCACGGCGGCGGCCAGGCTCATCGGGATGTACATGGAGGCGGTGTGCCAGGGCGCCGACGCCATTTTGAACATCTGCTCCTCCGTGGGGGAGGCGGCGGACGCCGCCCAGGCGATGGCCGCGTACATCGGGGTCCCCGTTGTGCGGATAGATGAGGAGATGTGCCGTGAGGCCGTGCGCCTGGGGAGCCGTATCGGCGTGCTGGCCACGCTCCCCACCACGCTGGAGCCCACGAAAAACACCATCTCCCGGGCCGCGCGCTCCATGGGGCGCCATGTGGAGCTGGTGGACGGCCTTATCGACGGTGCCTTCGGCCTTGACCAGGAGCGTTTCCGGGCGCTGCTGCTAAAGGCGGCGGGGGAGCTGGTGGGCCGGGTGGACGTCATCGTGCTGGCCCAGGGGTCCATGGCGTATGTGGAGCGGGACATCGCCCGGGAATACGGCGTCCCGGTGCTGTCGAGCCCCCGGTTCGGCGCGGCGGAGCTCAAAAAGGCGCTTTTGGCGAAGGGGTGTGACGTGGCGGTATGATAACGGACACCGGAAGATCCCCCTGGGCCCGCGTCACCTCCGTCCCCTTTGAGGACGTGCGCTTCACAGGCGGCCTCTTGGCCGAGCGCTTCGACACCTGCGCCAGGGTGACGGTGGCGCATCTGCGGCGGATGTTTGAAAGCCCGGAGATAAGCCACGTGCTGGAGAACTTCAAAATAGCGGCCGGGGAGGCGCAGGGCGATTTTGACGGCACGGTATTCGGCGACGGGGACTTCTACAAATGGATGGAGGCCGCGGTCTATACCGCGGCGAGGACCGGTGATAAGGAGCTCCTGGAGGCCCTGGAGGGGTACGTCGCCCTCATTGCCCGCGCCCAGCAGCCGGACGGGTATATCTCCACAAAGCAGATCATCGGGGAGCGCGCGGGAAACGGCGTCCGCCGGGAGGGGGACATCAACGACTTTGAGGTCTACAACATGGGGCACCTCTTCACCTCGGCGTGCCTCTATTACCGGCTCACCGGGCGGGACGGCTTATTGAAGGTTGCGGAGAGAGCCGCCGGGTATCTGGGGCGGATGTACGCCCGGGCCGCCGCGTCGGGCGAGGTGAAAACGGCCGTCTGCCCGTCCCACTATATGGGCCTTGTGGAGCTCTACCGGACCACGGGGGACCGGAAATATCTGGACCTTGCCAAGACCGCCGTGGAGCTGCGCGATTCGGTGAGGGAGGGCCTGGACGACAACCAGGACCGCCTGCCGCTCCGGGAGCACCGGAAGATCGTGGGCCACGCGGTGCGGGCGAATTACCTCTACGCCGGGGTGGCGGACCTGTATATGGAGACGGGCGAGCCGGCCTATAAGGAGGTGCTGGACGCCGTCTGGCGGGACCTTGTGACCACCAAGCTCTACATCACCGGCGGGTGCGGGGCGCTGTACAACGGGGCCTCGCCCTACGGGAACTTTTTCCATCACCAGCTCGTCCACCAGGCCTACGGCTACGCCTACCAGCTCCCCAACGTGACGGCCTACAACGAGACGTGCGCCTCGGTGGGCGGCGTGCTCTGGGCGTGGCGGATGTTCTGCGCGGAGCCGCAGGCCCGGTACATGGACACCTTGGAGCGGATGCTTTTGAACGTCGATCTCGCCGGGATAAGCCTGGACGGAAAGCGGTTTTTCTACGAAAACATGCTGCGCCGGGCGAAAAAGCTCCCCTATGAGCTGGTCTGGGGGCAGGAGCGGACGGAGTATATCACAAGCTGCTGCTGTCCGCCGAATTTGGCAAGGACCATAGCCCAGGCGTCGGAATACGCCTACGCCGTGGACAAGACCGGCGTGTGGACGGGCCTCTACGGGGCCAGCGAGGCCAAATTCCGCCTGGAAAGCGGCGCGGAGCTCACCCTGGAGCAGAGTACGGACTACCCCTGGGACGGGAAGATCGTCTTCCGCGTCACGGCCGGCAACGGCCGGCCCTTTACCCTCCATGTCCGCGTCCCCGGCTGGGCCGGCGCGGGGAGCGTCGCCGCCGGCGGCGCGGCGAGGGCGCTTGGGCCCGGGGACGCCGGAACGTACATCGCCCTGGCCCTCACCGCGGCGGCGGGGGAGCGCGTGGAGCTGAAGCTGGGCATGAGGCCGCGCCTCACGGTGGGCCACGGGCTTATCGAGGAGGACCGGGGGCAGGCCGCCGTGGAGCGGGGGCCGCTGGTCTACTGCGTGGAGTCCCCGGACACCGAAGCGGAGACGCTGGAGGACCTGCTTTTGCCCTCCCGGCCACATTTCACCGAGCGCGGCTATGACATAGTCGGCCGCCGGGTCCTGGCGCTGGAGCTGGAGATGCTGGAAATACGCCGCGGGGAGACTGACCGGGAGGCGCTGTACCGGGAGCTCCGAGACTACGAGCTCCGGCCGGTGAAGGTGCGGATGATACCGTATTTTGCCTGGGACAACCGGGGCCGGGGCGAGATGGCCGTCTGGCTGCCGCTGGCCTGGACCGAGGAGAGGGTGTAAAAATGGAGAATATCCCAAGGCGCGTTAAGGCCGCGCGGGTTTTTGAGGACTGCGAGGGGCTCTGGCGGGACGAAGCGGCCAGAGGGGAGATAGACCGCCTTTTTGAGGCGGAGTACCGGGACTTTCACCGCAAGGTGGCGGTGCTGGACGACGACCCCACCGGCATCCAGACGGTGAACGGCATCGACGTCTACACCGACTGGGAGCCGGACAGCCTGGAGGCCGGGCTCACGTCCGGCGACGGCATGTTTTTCGTGCTCACGAATTCGAGAAGCTTCTCCGCCCGGCGCACGGAGCAGGTCCACCGGGAGATCGCCGAAAGGCTCATCTCCGCGTCGGAGCGGACCGGGACGGAGCTGCTGCTGATCTCCCGGGGCGATTCCACGCTCCGGGGCCACTTCCCGCTGGAGACGAAGGTCCTGCGGGATACGCTCCGGGAGCGGACCGGGAGGGAGCTTTCCGGGGAGGTGCTCTGCCCGTTTTTCGCGGAGGGCGGCCGGTACACGGTGGACGGCGTCCACTATGTGAAGGACGGGGAGGACCTGGTGCCGGCGGGCGAGACGGAGTTTGCCAGGGACCTGACCTTCGGCTACTCCCGCTCGGACCTTCCGGGGTATATCGCCGAAAAATACGCGGCGCTGACGGGGAGGGCCCTGCCGGAGGAGGACGTCGTCCGCGTGACGCTGCCGGAGATACGGAGCCTGGAGCTAAAGGCGCTGGAGGAGAGGCTTTTGAAGCTCACGGGGTTCCGCTACATAGCGGCGGACGCGCTGGAGGAGGCGGACGTAAAGGCGCTGGCCGTAGTGCTGATGCGCCTTATGAAGCGGGGGAGGGAGTATCTTTTCCGCTCGGCGGCGGCGGTGCCCAAGGTCTTCGGGCACGTGGCCGACAGGCCGCTGCTCACCCGCCGGGAGCTCATCGGGGAGGAGACGGGGTACGGCGGCATGGTGATCGCCGGCTCCCATGTGAAAAAGACCACGGCGCAGCTCAAGTGCCTGGAGGGCTCGTCCTGCCCGCTTGAGTGGATAGAATTCGACGCGGGCGCCTGGCGGATGCCCGGAGGGCTCCAGCGGGAGGCCGCCTCCGCCGCCCAGCGGGCGGAGAGCGCCATGGCCGCGGGCCGGACGGCGGTGGTGTACACCACCCGGTCCGTGGTGGCGCCGCCGGAGGCGGGCCCGGAGGAGCGGCTGGCCCTGTCGGTCCGGATCTCCGACGCCCTGACGGGGGTGGTGAGCCGCCTTCAGCGGGCTCCGCGGTTCCTCATCGCCAAGGGGGGCATCACCTCCAGCGACGTGGGGACCCGGGGCCTTGCGGTGAGGAGGGCCCGGGTACCGGGGCAGGTGAGGCCCGGCGTCCCGGTGTGGAAGCTGGGCCCCGAGAGCAAATTCCCCGGGATGTCGTACATCATCTTCCCCGGCAACGTGGGGGAGGAGGGCACCCTGAGAGAGATAGTGGAAATGCTTTCCTGATACCCTAAAGAAAAAATTGATTCGAAATGGAGCGTGATACCGTGAAAAAGATCGTCATTTCCCTGGCCCCCGTGGAGGCCGGAACGCCGGTGGACAAGGCGCGGCTGGCCGTGGACGTGGAAAAAAGCGTGAAGGCCGGGGCCGGTATGTGCCACCTGCACTGTCGCCTGCCCGACGGGACGCTGAGCCCGGACACGGGGTATTTTATCGAAACCTTTGAGGAGATCCTGTCCCGCACGGACGTGGTGGCGCAGGCCTCCACCGGCGGCGTATCCCCCATGACCATCCGGGAGCGCTGCCGGCCGCTGGAGTACTGGCGGGTGGAGAGCTCGTCCCTCAACGGCGGCACCACCAATCTGGGGGACGCGGTGTATGTCAACACGTTTCAGGACATCGACTACTGCGCCAGGGCCTCCTATGAGCGGGGAATCATCCCGGAGGTGGAGGTATTTGACATCGGGATGATCTACAACATCGAGCGCAGCAGGAAGACCGCGCCCTACCGCGCGCCGGTCTTCTACAACCTGGTCTTCGGGCATAAGGGCGGTATGCAGCCGGATTTAGGGTGCCTCCTGGCGTTCCGCTCCGCGGTGCCCCCGGACGCGAAATGGGGCGTCACGCACTACGGGCGGGACAACTGGGACTTCCTCGCCGCCGCCATAGCCCTGGGCGCCGGCATCGTGCGCATCGGCTTCGAGGACAGCGCGTATCTGGCCCCGGGGGTCAGGGCTTCGTGGAATTACCAGCTTGTGGAGCGCCTGGCGGAGCTTATCCGGGCCATCGGCTACGAGCCGGCCAGCCCCGGGGAGACGCGGGAGATACTGGGAACGCTCCCCCGGGTGAGGCCGTAGGTCTACTCAGTTTATCTTCAGGACATAGGCGTGCTCGCAGGGCCTCTCGGCGGGGAACGTCACCTCCAGAGCCGTGTCGGTCCGCCGGAAGGGCAGCGGCGCGTCCGCGCCCAAGAGGCGGACGGAGGATATATCCCCCATGGGCCCGCCGCGCCGGAGGGTCCGTATCTCCGCCCTGCCGCTTTCTGGCCAGCCCATGGCGATGGCGTAGAGGCTCCCCCCCGCGGTGGTGAAGCGCAGGTCGCGCTCACCCAGCTCCTGATTTTTGAGCTCGGCGGCGCCGCCCTTCAGGTCCTTATTGAGCATCGCCACGTCGTAGCCGGCATCGTCCACGGTGGCGGGGCCCTCCGCGGCCACGGAGAAGGGCCGGGAGCCGTATATGGCCTCCCCGTTGAGCCGCAGCCAGTCCCCCACGGCCCGGAGCTCCCGGACCGCGTCGGGGTGGAAGGACCCGTCGGCGCGGGGCCCCACGTTCAAAAGGAGATTTCCGTTTTTCGACACGATGTCGCAGAGCTGATGGATGACGCTTTTCGCGCCGCGGTACTTCGGGCTTTGGACGATGCACCAGGTGGTGTTGGCCTCCAGCCGGTCGTCCGACTGCCAGACAAAGGGCTTCGGGAGGGCGAAGCTGCCGCGCTCCGTGTCGTAGACCCCGGCGCGCTGGGGGAAATCCTCCTGCTTGAAGGTCACGATCCCGTCGGCGCCGGCCCTGCGGTAATAGCGGTCCACCACCTCAAAGCGGTAGGGCTCGCCGATGATGCAGGCGCGGCTGTCAAAGTAGAGGGCGTCGGGGCAGTAGCGGTCGATGACCTCTAAGACCTTGTCCCGCCAGGTCCGGCAAAACGCCTCGTCCGGGAGACGGTAGGGGATGTAGCGGTTCGTCTCCAGCGGGAGGGCGGGGCCGTAGTAGAGCTCATTTTCCGGCATATAGACGTCCGCCTCGGCGTCGGTGGACATGAACCACCCCCACAGCCACTGGTGGTGGAAGGTGGCCAGGAGCCTTATCCCCCGTCTGCGGAAGGCCACGGCGCACTCCCCGAGGACATCCCGGCGGGGACCCATATTGACGCTGTTCACGGGGTTTACCCTGCTGTCCCAGAGGGAGAAGTTGTCACAGTGCTCCGTCACCGGGCCGGCGTATCTGGCGCCGGACAGCTCCACGAGCTCCGCCCACGCCTCCGGGTCGAAGGCCTCGCCGCGCAGCATGGGGATGAAGTCCTTGTAGCCGAAATCGTGGAGGCTGCCGAAGGTCCGCTCGTGGTAGAGATTCTGCTTGAAGCCCTTGCAGTACATATTGCGGGAGTACCACTCGTTCATATACCCGGGGACGCAGTACGGTCCCCAGTGGAAAAAGAGGCCGAACTTGGCGTCCCGGAACCACTCCGGCACGGGGTGGGAGATCCGCTCCCACAGCTCGGCGGTGAAATTGCCTTTTTGTTCCATGTGACCTCCTTGAGCTCAGGGGCGCGTGATGGGGAAGCGGTAGAACGACAGCGGCGGCAGAAACGTCACCTCGTCCACCGGCGGACAGCGGGTGGGATCGGCCTCCCAGGCGAACGAGAGGCAGGCATTGCCCGAAAGGGGCCTTGCGCAGGTGAGATAAATATGATTTTTATCCTCCCTGTTTGCGCGAAAGCCCGAAAGCTCCACGGGGCCCTCCCCGTCCCAGGCGGAAAAGCCGTTTTCCGCGGCGGTGGAGGACGCGCACACAAAGCCCAGGGCCATATTGGCGAAAGTGAGGCACAGCGTGACGCCGTCCTCCGAGGTGACGGACCTTATGGCCGGGGCCTCAAAGGGGGGCGTGCCCAGAAGATAGTGGGCCGCGTGGCGGGCCAGCTTCTCCCCCAGCATCACATTGGCGTGGGCGCTGTTGTGGATGCCGTCGGACATGGCGCAGTTGGTGGTGGACAGCACCGAGACACGCGGCAGCGTCTCGGCGGCGGCGCGCTGGGCCTCGCGCACCGTGCCCCAGGCGTCGTCCTCCGTACAGCCCACGAAGCGGTTGAGCTGGAAGGTGAAGAACGGGATCTCGTAGCCCAGCTCCCGGCGGAGGGCCGTTACCATACGGGTGAAGCTCTCCAGATACCCGGGGGCGGAGGCCGGGTCGCCGTCCGAGCAGCCCTGATACCACAGGACCCCGGCGTATTTGCCGCCGGTCTTGCGTATTTTGTCCAGCATGTTGGCGTAGAGCTTGCCCGTTTCCGGGTGCCAGCGGGAGATGGTGGAGCCGCCCAGGGCCGTCTCGATAAGCCCCACCGGGCGGTGGGAGAGCGCGCAAAAGTTTTTTCCGAAGGAGAGATACGGCGACACGCCGGGGATGCCCATCTCCTCGTTGGGCAGGGACCCGGCGGCGGTGCTCTCGTTCATGGGGTGGCACGCCAGATCCCACACGCCCCGGTTGCGGTAGAGATGCACCCGCAGGTCCGGCGGGTCCATGGCGTAGTCCCGGCCGTAGCCCGCGGAGTTTGACTGCCCCGCGATGATGAAGAGATCCCCCACGCCCAGGTGGAGCACGCAGTCCCCCCGGAAAAGCCACGTCAAATTCGGCTGGGTGCTCTTCGTCTCCAGGCTCGTCTCTATACGGTACAGTCCCCCGGCGGGGATGGAGAGCGTACAGTCGAAGGTCCCGGAAAAGTCCGGCCCCACCTTGGCGTCCATGGGCGTCCAGGGGATGACCGTGGCGTTGTCCTCCTCGCGCATGACGCGCACCACGGGTGTGACCTTCTCCACCCCCACTTTTACGGCGGCGTGGTGGACCTGAAAGGTCCCGCCAAGGCGGACGGCGCCGAAGCCCGCCTCCTGCTGGACGATCTCCCAATCGGAGGGGGCGGTAAGTAACGTGATTCCGTGCATGATGGTTTCCATCTCCCGGGAATAGATTTTTAATCCCTATTGTAGCATCAAATCTCAAAAATGGAATAGCAAAAAATTGCTTTTTTTGAACGGCCTTACAAAGGTGTATATGAGGTGAAAAAGGTGAGAGTGACCGATCTGAGAGTTGAAAACCGCGTGGACCCCCTGGGCGTGGACGCCCGGGCCCCGGTCTTTTCCTGGCGGGCGGAGACGGACGAGCGGAGCTGGTATCAAAAGGGCTACAGGCTCCGGGTCCGGCGCGGCGGCGCCACGGTCTGGGACAGCGGATATGTGGAGAGCCGCCGCATGAACGAGGTCGAGTACGGCGGCGAGCCCCTCCTGTCCGACTGCCGCTACGACTGGGACGTGGAGGTGACGTCCGTCTCCGGCGAGACGGCGGGAGCCGGGGCGTTTTTTGAGACGGCGCTTTTCCGCCGGGAGGACTGGATGGCCGGGTGGATAAAAAGCCCGGCGGAGGGCTTTCCCATCCTGCGCCGGACGTTTACCCTGGCGGGCCCCGTCCGGGAGGCGCGGCTTTTCATCTGCGGCCTGGGCCACCAGAAGACCTGCATCAACCGCAGGGAGGTCACCGACGCCGTGCTGGAGGCGGGCTGGACCGACTACCGCAAAAGCTGCCTCTACTGCGTTTACGACGTGGGGGAGCTTTTGCGGGAGGGGAAAAACGCCGTCTCGGTGAGCCTGGGCGACGGGATGTACAACGTGCCCGGCGGGCGGTACGCGTATTACCCCAGGAGCTACGGGGAGAAGAAGCTGCTGGCAAGGCTGAGGGTCACGTATGAAAGCGGCGGGGAGGTCAACATCGTCACCGACACCTCCTGGCAGGCCGGACCCGGGCCCATAAAATTTTGCTGCATATACGGCGGGGAGGACTACGACGGCGGCATCCCGGAGAGGGAGCCCTCGTCGCCGGATTTTGAGCCGGACGGCGCCTGGGAGCCGGCGGCGCCGGCACCGGAGTTCCCGGGCGTGCTCCGGGCCGCCTCCGCGCCGCCGCTCCGGGTGATGCGCCGCTATCCGCCCCGGAGCATCCGGCGGCTGGAGGGCGGGGCGTATCTTGTGGACCTGGGGACGAATTTTTCCGGGTGGGCCCGCATACGCCTGCGCACCGCCGGGGATATGGCGGGGAAAAGAGTGACGCTGACGCCGGGGGAGCTCCTCACACCCGGCGGGGAGCCGGACCAGCGCGTCACGGGCCCCGGATACGCCTGGACCTATATCTGCGGCGGCGGGGACGCCCAGGAATTCGCGCCGGATTTCACGTATACCGGGTTCCGCTATGTGAAGGTGGAGGGGGCGGTCCCCTCGCCGGGGCTCTGGCGCCGGGCCGGCAGGGGAACGCGGGGGAGCGCGGAGGGCCTGCCCGTGCTGGAGGAGCTGACCGGCGAGTTCATCTACCCCGATATGGAGGAGGCGGGGGGCTTTTCCTGCTCCAACGCGCTGTTTGACCAGATCCACCGGCTCGTGCGCCAGGCGATGCTCTCCAACATAAAGAGCTGTTTCACCGACTGCCCCCACCGGGAAAAGCTCCCCTGGCTGGAGGAGACGCACCTTATCGGCCCCGCGATGATGTGCTTTTTCGACCTCCGGGCCCTCTATGAGAAAATAGAGCGCGACATGGCCGATTCCCAGCACGGCGACGGCCTTGTGCCGGACGTCTGCCCGGAGTACGTGACGGGCTTCGGCCGCTGGCACAGGGGCTTCGTGGACTCGCCGGAGTGGGGCAGCGCGTGCGTCATCAATATGTGGCACCTCTATCGCAAGTACGGCAGCGTCAGGGCGCTGCGGGACTGGTATCCGACGATGAAAAAATACGTGGAGTACCTGACGGGCCGGACGTGGCACGGCGTTTTGCACCACGGCCTGGGCGACTGGCTGGATGTGGGCCCGTGTACGCCGTATTCCCAGAACACCCCCGTCCCCGTCACGGCCACCTGCGTCTATTATATGGACCTGGGGATTCTGGAAAAGGCGGCGGAGCTCACGGGGAACGGCGCCGACGCCGCGGCGTTCCGCGCCCAGAGGGAGCTGGTGTTCGAGGAATACAACAGGCAGTTCCTGGATACCGAGACGGGGCGCTACGCCAACGGCAGCCAGACCGCCCAGGCCATGAGCCTCATGGCGGGGCTGGTCCCGGAGAGATACCGGGAAAAGGTCCTGGGGCAGCTCCGGGACGAGGTGGTGAAGCGCGGGTACGCCATCACCGCCGGCGACGTGGGACACCCCTATCTGACGGCGGCGCTGATGCAGAACGGCATGTCGGATATCCTCAATAAAATGACGAACATCACCGACACCCCGGGCTACGGCTATCAGGTGGTGAACGGCGCCACCACGCTGACGGAGGAGTGGGACGGCCCGGACCCCAAGCGGCCCCACGGCTCCCAAAATCACCTGATGCTGGGGAGCATCGACGAGTGGTTCTGCTGCGGCCTGGGCGGCATCGGCAGCATCCGCGCCCCCGGGCAGTTTGACCGCGTCACCGTCTGCCCGCACATCGCCGAGGGCGTGGACGAATGTAAGGTGTGGACGGCCCACCCCTACGGGAGGCTCTCCGTCTCCTGGCGGCGGGAGGGGCCGGCGGCGGAGGGCGCCTCCGCCGCCCGCGTCACGGTGACGGTGCCGCCAAATCTGACCGTCCGGCTCATGAGCGAGGACGGCAGCTTTGACGAGACGGTGGGCAGCGGCGTCTGGGAATACCGGGCGGTGTCCGGGAAAAAGGGGGAGGAAAAATGAAGGCCATAGAGGAGCTTTTGCGCGGCGATACCGGCAGCCGCATCCTGCCCTTCCTCTGGATGAAGGGCGAGGGCATCGACACGATATTCGACGAGCTGGACAAAATAGAGGCCTGCGGCATCCGGGAGGTGTGCCTGGAGTCCCGCCCCCACCCGGATTTTTGCGGCCCCGGGTGGTGGGAGACGCTGGACGCCCTGCTGCCCGAGGCCCGGCGGCGCGGGCTGAGGCTGTGGCTTCTGGACGACGACAAATTCCCCACGGGACACGCCAACGGCGGCTTTGAGCGCCGCCCGGAGCTGAAAAAGACGTACCTGGCGGAGAGGCACATGGACGTCATGGGCCCGTGCAGGAACAGCGCCGTGCTGGTGAAAAACTTCCTGGGCTCGGAGGGGCGGCTCCTGGGGATACTGGCCTGCCCCAAGCCGGACAGCGAGACGCTGAACGTGTCCGGGGAGGGGATACTGGACCTGACGGACAGCCTCCGGGACGGGTTTGTCTATTTCGACCTGCCGGAGGGGGCCTACAGGCTCTTTGTCCTCTTCACCACCCAAAAGGGCGGCGGGCGGGACGGCTATATGAACCTCATCGACTCCCGCTCCGTGCGGGTGCTCATCGACGAGGTGTACGAAAAGCACTATGAGCGCTATAAGGCGTACTTCGGAAGCACCATAGCCGGCTTTTTCTCCGACGAGCCGGAGCTGGGGAACACGCCGGGCTACGCCTTTGACGCGGGGCTCGGGAGGCGCGATACGCGCCTTCCCTGGAGCGGCGAGCTGGAGGAGCGCCTTCGCCGGGAGTGGGGCGGGGACTTCCTCACAAATCTCCCCGCCCTGTGGTATGAGATGACGGGCTCCGGCGGCCGGCGGACGGCCCGGGCGCGGTCGGGGTACATGGAGGCGCTGACGGACCTGGTATATACCTGCTTTTCCGGGCAGATCGGGGCGTGGTGCGAAAGCCGCGGCGTGGAGTACATCGGCCACGTCATTGAGGACGACAACGCCCACGCAAGGCTGGGGTGCAGCGTCGGCCACTATTTCAAGGAGATGCGCGGCCAGAGCATGGCGGGCGTGGACGTGGTGCACCACCAGATCGTCCCGGGCTTCACCGGGACGGTACACCAGTGGATCGCCGGGGACCGGGACGGGGAATTTTTCCACTTCGGCCTGGCGAAGCTCGCGAGCTCCGCCGCGCGGCTGGACCCGCGGAAGAAAAACCGGGCGCTGTGCGAGCTCTTCGGCAATTACGGCTGGGGGGAGGGCGTGTCGCTGATGAAGTGGCTGGCCAACCACATGCTGGTGCGGGGAATCAACGTCTTTACACCCCACGCCTTCTCCATGGCGTATCCGGACCGGGACTGCCCGCCGCACTTTTACGCCCGGGGGAACAATCCCCAGTTCCCCGCCTTCATCCGGCTCATGAAGTACATGCAGCGGGCCGGGGGGCTCCTGGCCTCCGGCCGGCCGGTGACGGACGCGGCGGTGCTGTACCACGCGGAGAGCGAGTGGACGGGCCGGGAGGCCCAGCTTTTCCAAAAGCCCGTCAGGGCCCTTATGGAAAACGGCCTGGACTGCGACGTTGTCCCCGCCGATATGCTGACGCCGCAGCGCGCCCGGGTCGCCGGGGGGCGCCTTGCGGTGGGAGAGGCGAGCTGGCCCTGCCTTATCCTGCCCTATGCCCGGTGCGAAAAGCGCTCCGTGGCGGAGTTTGCCATCTACGCCGCCGGGGAGGGCCTGCCCGTGTTCGCCGTGGACGGGGCGGCGGAGTTCGACGAGCGGATGGAGCCGCTGCCGGAGGCGTTTCGCCGTTCGGTGGTGATAACGCCCCTCTCCGGGCTGGCCGAAGAGGTGAAAAGGAGGATCCCCCTGCGCGTTTCGTTTTCACCGATGCCCGACAGCCAGAGAAAAAATCTGCGCCAGATGAGCCTTACGGGCGCGGAGGGCCAGATCTGGATGTTCTTCAACGAGGGCCTTACCGAGACGGTCCGGACGGAGGCCGCGTTTGACGGGGGCTTCGGGGCCGTCACGGTGTACGACCCCTGGAGCAATGCCGCCAGGAGCTTCTCCGTCCCCGGGGGCCGTATGCCGCTGGCCCTGGCCCCCCAGGAGGCGCTGTTTTTCGCCCTGGAGCGGGAAATCCCCGGCGCGCCGGCGCTGCCCGCCCTTCGCGGGAGGGAGACGCTGAGACTCCGCTGGAGCGTCAGCCGGGCCGACGAGCTCCACTACGGCGATTTTCAGCCCCTGGCGGAGTTTGGGCCGGGGGAGGAGCTCCCCAACATGAACGGGCCGGCCATGACGCCCACTTTCACGGGCTTTTACCGCTACGACGCGTCCTTCCTGTGGGAGGAAAAGCCGGGGCGGCTCTGCCGCCTGGTGCTCCCGGAGGGGGGCGACGCCGTGGACGTCTTTGTAAACGGCGAGGACCTGGGCTGGCACGCCGGCTTCCCGGTGGGCGTGGACGTCACGGGGAAGCTCCGGGACGGGGAGAACAGCCTGCGCCTGGAGTTTACCACGACTCTCGTCTGGAAGCTCCGCGACGGGGCGTCCACCCATCTGCAGCTCGGCGGCACGGGGCTCCTGGCGGCGCCGGTCCTCGAGACATATATGTGATACGACTATGTGATACGACTTTGTTTTGGAGGCTTTGCTATGAAAAAAGCGGACAGGATCTACTTTGGCGGCGACTACAACCCCGACCAGTGGGACGAGGCCACGATCGGGGAGGATATGCGCCTTTTTCGGGAGGCGGGGATAAACCTGCTGACGCTCCCGGTGTTCTCCTGGGCGAAGTTGGAGCCGGAGGAGGGGGTCTACGATTTCGCGTGGCTGGACAGGATCGTTGATCAGATCTGGTCCAACGGCATCCGGGTGTGCCTGGCGACGCCCACCTCCGCCCAGCCGGCGTGGCTCTCCGCCCGCTACCCGGAGGTGCTGCCGGTGGACATCCAGGGCCGAAAGCGCACCCACGGCATGAGGGTATTTTTCTGCGTCAACAGCCTGAAATACCGGGAGCGGGCCGCGGCCATCGCGGGGGAATTCGCCAGGCGCTACGCCCATCACCCGGCGCTGGCCATGTGGCACGTGGCCAACGAGTACGGCACCTACTGCTACTGCCCCACCTGCCAGGCGAAATTCCGCCTGTGGCTTCGGCGGCGCTACGGGACGGTGGAGGAGCTGAACCGCCGCTGGCACACCTCGTTCTGGGACAGGACCCTCACGGATTTTGAGGAGGTGTACCTCCCCACGGAGCTCAACGACGACTACCGCTTCAACCCCGCCGTGGAGCTGGACTACATGCGCTTCGTCACGGACTCCACCGTGGAGTGCTTCATGAACGAATACCGGGTGCTGAAAAGCTATAACCCGGAGATCCCCGTCCAGACCAACATGTCCGGGCACATCAAAAAGCTGGACCAGTCGGAGCTGACAAAGCACCTGGACGTGGTGGGGTGGGACAACTACCCCGCCCCCACGGACCCGCCGCATTTCGTGGCCATGAAGCACGACATCATGCGGGGCCTCCGGGGCGGGCAGTCCTTCGTCCTCACCGAGCAGTCGCCCAACCAGCAGAACTGGCAGCCCTACAACAAGCTGAAGCGCCCGGGGGAGGTGCGGCTTTTGAGCTATCAGGCCATGGCCCACGGGGCGGACACGTGCCTCTTTTTCCAGATGCGCCAGTCCATAGCCGGGCAGGAGAAATTCCACGGCGCCATCATCGGCCGCTCCGGCCGCGGCGACACCCGGGTGTTCCGGGAGGCGGCGGCCCTGGGGGCGGAGCTGAGGGCCCTGGGGGACGTGTTCCTGGAGGGGAGGACGCCGGCAAAGGCCGCGATGCTCTTCGACTGGAACAACTGGTGGGCGCTGGAGCTGACCAGCGGACCCAGCCGGGACATGGATTATCTCAGGACCTTTTCCCGCTATTATAAGCCCTTCTACGCGAAAAACATCCCGGTGGACATCGTATCGCCCCTGGCGGACCTCTCCGGGTATGACCTCATCGTGGCGCCCATGCTCTATATGGTGAAGGAGGGCGTGGCCGAGAGGCTGACGGAGTTTGTGAAAAACGGCGGGACGCTGGTGACGACGGTGATGTCGGGCCTTGTGGACGAGAACGACCGCTGCGTCTTCGGCGAGTACCCGGGGAAGCTCCGGGAGGTCCTGGGCATCCGCGTGGAGGAGACGGACGCCCTGCGCCCGTCGGAGAGCAACCGGATGCTCCTCTCCGACGGGCTGAAGCTGAAAAGCGGGGAATACGCGTGTACGTTCCTCTGCGACCTTCTGCACACGGACACGGCGGAGACGCTGGCCCGCTACGGCCAGGACTTTTACGCCGGGATGCCGTGCCTTACGAAAAACGTGTACGGAAAGGGGACGGCCTACTACATCGGGACGGAGCCGGACGACGCCTTTTTGGCGGACTTCATGGGGGAGCTGTTTGCCGGCCGGGGGCTTGCGCCCGTCTACCCCTCCGACGAGGGGGTGGAGATCACCCGCCGGGTGAACGAAAAGGGCGCCACCGTGTTCGCCTTGAACCACAACGAGGCGCCGGCCCAGGTGGACTTCGGCTCCGACACGCTGGTGAACTGCCTCACGGGGGAGCGCCTCACCGGGCGGAGGACCGTGGGAAAAAGGGACGTACTTGTGCTGAAAAAAGTCGAAAGCGAGGGACAAATATGACGGATAAAACGCTGTTTCCCCAAATCGGCGGCCTGATACACGGCTGCGACTACAACCCGGAACAGTGGCTGGACCGGCCGGACATCCTGAAGGAGGACATTCGGATGATGCGGAAGGCCGGCATCAACTGCGTGACGCTGGGGGTGTTCTCCTGGGCGGCCTACGAGCCCCGGCAGGGGGAATTCCACTTCGACTGGCTCCTGCGGGAGATGGACGAGCTTTATGAAAACGGCGTCTATACCGTGCTGGCCACCCCCACCGGGGCCCGCCCGGCGTGGCTGGACCGGGCGTATCCGGAGGCCATGCGGGTGAACCGGGACGGCAGCCGGAACCTCCACGGGCTCCGCCACAACCACTGCCCCACCTCCCCGGCCTTCCGGGAGCGGGCGGAGGAGCTCATCCGGCGTCTGGCGAAGGAGGTCCGCGGCCACCCGGGGCTCATCTTGTGGCACATCTCCAACGAGCTGGGGGGCGAGTGCTTCTGCCCCCTGTGCCGGGAAAAATTCCGGGAGTATCTGAGGCGCCGCTTTGATAATGACATCGAAAAGCTCAACCGCGCCTGGTGGACGGCGTTCTGGAGCCACACCTACGGGGATTTTGACGAGATCGACCCGCCCATGGCCCACGGCGAGAGCAGCATCATGGGCCTCAATTTGGCCTGGCGGGAGTTTACAAGCTGGAATATGGGCGAGTACATCCGGTTTGAGAGGGAGCTTTTAAACCGGGTCACGCCCGGGGTGCCCGTCACCACGAATTTCATGCGCCTTTACGGCACGCTGGACTACCAGGACCTATCGAAAAACCTGGACGTGGTGAGCTGGGACAGCTACCCCGACTACCACAACGACCGGGAGACGCTGGCCCGGACGGCGGAGGGGGTGGCCTTCGACCACGCGGTGATGCGCGGAATGAAGCGGGACATGCCCTTCCTCCTTATGGAGAGCACCCCCAGTCTTGTGAACTGGCACTCCTGCAATAAGCTGAAGCGCCCGGGGGTACACCGGCTTTCCAGCCTCCAGGCCGTGGCCTGCGGGGCCGACAGCGTCCAGTATTTCCAGTGGCGAAAGGGCCGGGGCTCCTACGAGCAGTACCACGGCGCGGTGGTGGACCACCTGGGGACCGACGACACCCGGGTGTTCCGGGAGGTCGCGGAGGTGGGGGAGCTTTTGAAAAAGCTCCGGCCCGTGACGGGCAGCGTCCTGGAGGCCAGGGCGGCGGTGCTCTTCGACTGGAGCAACCGTTGGGCGGTGGCGGACCTCCCGGGGCTGGGCAAGGAATGCAAAAAATACGAGGACGTCTGCCGCGCCCAGTATGCGTGCCTCCGGCGGCTGGGGGTGGAGACGGACGTGGTATCGCCCCTGGCCGGGCTTGACCGCTACGCGCTGGTGGCGGCGCCGATGCTGTATCTTTTAAAGCCCGGGACGGCCCGGAGGCTCACGGAGTACGTCCGGGGCGGCGGGCGGCTTGTGATGACCTATCTCGCCGGATACGTGGACGAGACGGCCCTCTGCTTCCTGGGGGGCTTCCCGGGGGACGGGCTCCGGGAGCTTTTTGGCGTGTGCAGCGAGGAGATAGACACGCTCTACCCCTCCGACCGCAACCGGGCCGTCTTTTCGGACGGGGAGGAATTTGAGATTCGCGACCTCTGCGAGGTCCTGCGGGTGTCGGACGCGGAGACGCTGGCCGTCTACGGGGACGATTTTTACGCGGGCACCCCGGTGGTCACAAGAAAGCGGACCGGGAGGGGCGAGGCCTGGTACGCGGCGGCGCGGATAGAGGACCGGGGCATGGAGCGCATATACCGCCGGTGTCTTGAGGACGCCGGCGTAGAGCTCCGGCCCATGCCGGAGGGGATAGAGTATCACCAAAGGCGCGGCGTCCGGGGAACATTCGGCTTTTACCTGAACCACACGGACGCCCCGCAACAGGCCCCGGCGGTGTCCGGCGGCCGGGACCTGCTCTCGGGCGCGGAGCTTCAGGACACGGTGCGCCTGGAGCCCTACGGCGCGGCGGTGGTCGAAGAGAATCTGAACGGAGGTGAGCCTGTCGAAAAAGCCCTGACGGGCTTTTCCGACAAGGGGGAACGTGCGGGAAATTTTCGCTGAATTTTGCGAAATTCAGCGAAAACTTCCCTGCTGTCGCCCTGCGCGCACGCCCAAAGGGCGCACGCTTGTGCGACAAAAGGGATTTTTTCCAAGGCACATGTCCTTGGAAAAAATATTGAATTTGAGTTTTTTGACAATCTGAACGGAGGTGACAGTCTGTGAACGAAATGTACAGAGGGACGCTGCGGGTCAGCGAAAACGGAAAATACCTCATGGAGGGGGACAGGCCCTTTTTCTGGCTGGGGGACACCGCGTGGCTGATGCTCCAGAAGCTGAGCCTTGACGAGATCAGGACCTATTTCAGGAACCGCGCCGAAAAGGGCTTCAACATCATCCTCACCACACTGGTCCACAAAATGCCGGCCCCCGGGGACGGCTCCGGAATCCGGGACGTGACGGACCCGGCGTATTGGCGCTTTGTGGACAGCGTGCTGGAGCTTTCCCGGGAGATGGGGCTCTATCTGGGGCTCCTGCCCGCCTGGGGGAGCTTTGTGAAGAGCGGCATCCTCAACATGGAAAATATTGAGACTTACGCCGGCTTCCTGGGCCGGCGCTGGAGGGGGAGAGAGAACATCGTCTGGGTCCTGGGGGGCGACGTCCGGGGGGACGCGGGCTTCGACGTCTTTTGCCGGGAGGCGGAGATACTCAAGTCCTTTGACCCGGGGCGGCTTATGGCCTTTCACCCCTTTGGGCGGACGTCCTCGTCCCTTTGGTTCCAGGAGCGGGAGTGGCTGGACATCGACCTCTTCCAGTCCGGCCACAGGCGGTACGACCAGTCGCGGCTGGGACAGTGGGACGACAATAAAAATACCGAGGAATTTTTCGGGGAAGACAACTGGAGGTATGTCCTGCGCGACCACGCGTATCCCACGAAAAAGCCCACCCTGGACGGCGAGCCCTCCTACGAGGGCATCCCCCAGGGGCTCCACGACCCCCATGAGCCCTACTGGGAGGAGTGGGACGCGCGGCGCTACGCCTACTGGTCCGTGTTCGCCGGGGCGGCGGGGCACACCTACGGGCACAACGCCGTCATGCAGTTTCACGCAAGCCCGGAAAAGCCGGGGGCCTACGGCGTCCGGGAGACGTGGCGGGAGGCGCTTCACGCCCCGGGCTCCTCGCAGCTCGGGCACCTCAAGGGGCTCATGGAGAGCGTGGATTTTATGAACGGCGTTCCCCGTGACGGGCTCCTTTTGAGCGGCCAGAGGGAGCGGTATCACCGCGTTTCCGTGTTCGCCGGGGAGGACTATATCTTCTGCTACGACTACAGCGGCGACGGGTTCGAGCTGGACCTGGGCGAATACAGCCATATGGCCATGGACGCCTGGTGGATGGACCCCCGGAACGGGACCCTGAGCTATTTTGACACCCTTCGCGGCCAGGAGCGGCGCTTTTTCCGCCCCACGGCCAGAAAAAGCGGCGCCAACGACTGGGTGCTGGTGCTGAAAAAGGCGCCGTAAAAAGGAAAAAGGAGGCGTAATACTAATATTCAATTAAAATAAGCCATTCGCGCCGGTCTTTTTCGCGCCATGCTGCGTCAGCCGCCTTGGAAATACCAATGGGTATTCCCTGCGGCGTCTTCCTTGCCTGACACGAAAAATCCTCGCCGCTCGGTGTCTCATTTTAAATGAATATTAGTATAAAAGAAAAATCGCGGGATAACGGAATTAATGGCTTGACAAGCAGACGGAAAAGTTTTATAATAAATAACATGAACGACGTCCATTAATAGTGAACGGACAGAAATGGGAGGAGCGTCCGTTCACGTCTCTTATTGAAAGGCCTGCGGAAGATGAGGGAAACCATAGTACGCAAGACGTGTACGGTCAGCGGTAAACGCGAATCCCGGCTCTATGCTGACGACAAGTGCGAGCTCATGTATTTTCTCCGGGGGGACGTGAGGGTCCGCGTGAGCGGCAGGGACTATGTCCCCCAGCCCGGCGACCTGCTGCTGTTCGGCAGCGGCGAGCTCCACTCCCTGACCGTCAACCCCGGACAGCCCTTTGAGCGCATCAGCGTATTTTTCGACAGGGAGTTTTTCCGGCGGCTGTCCGACGGGAATTACGACCTGCTGATGTCCTTCAATTTAGAGGACGGCAGCGCCAAGAGCAATCTCATCCGGGCCAAATTCGTGAGGGCCTGCGCGCTGGACGAGAAGCTCCGGAGCATGTACGAGCTGGGCTGCGTAAAGACCCGGGAGGCCGCGGTGATGGGCGTGTCGGAGCTTTTGACGCTCCTTGTGAGCGTGAACGACGCCCACAGGCAGCAGCGCCTCACCGACGGCGAGGAGCCCGAGGAGTTCGGCGGCAGCGACAAGATACGCGAGGTCCTGCGCTACATCGTGGGCAACCTCAACGAAAAATTCACCCTGGACGGCCTGGCGGCGCGATTTTACATAAGCAAGTATTACCTCTGCCACGAATTCAAAAGGGCCGTGGGGGTGCCGTGCCTTGAATATATCCGCCAAAAGCGGATAGAAAAAGCCCGGGAGCTCTTACTGGACGGCCGGCCCGTCAACGACATCTGGCCCGAGCTGGGCTTCGGCGATTACATGAGCTTCTACCGCACCTTCAAAAAGACCACGGGCCTTGCGCCCAACGAGTACGTCTGGACGGAAAGGGCCAACGCCTCCGGCGCGGACAGCGGGGAGCGTGGCGGAGCTTGAACCGTTTATAAACCGGCGGAAAAGCCGGAATATAATAAGAAAAAATCAAATTTAAGAGGAGGAAAAAAATCAATGAAGAAGCTTCTGTGCTTACTGCTGGCTGTCTCGATGCTTTTCACCCTCGCGGCCTGCGGTAACAATGGCACCACCGGCGGCAACGACCAGCCCGGCGGCGACCAGCCCGGCACCGGCGATCAGCCCGGCACCGGCGATCAGCCCGGCACCGGCGACCAGCCCGGCACCGGCGACCAGCCCGGCACCGGCGATCAGCCCGGCACCGGCGACCAGCCCGGCACCGGCGACCAGCCCGGCACCGGCGACCAGCCCGGCACCCAGACCTGGCCCGACGGACAGGTGATCACCTGGCTCGTCCTTGACCAGAGCGGCACCGCCGACTCCAACCGTTACGATGACCTGACGGCCATCAAGATGATCGAGGAGAAGTTCCACGTGGACATCCAGTTCGAGGTCATCTACGGCGCCGAGAACAATGAGGTGGACTACCTGCTGCGCCTCACCGACGACCCCCTGCCCGATGTCATCGGCTACAGGAACGAGGAGTATTACCGCGGCGGCATCGTGGGCCTTTACAACAACGGCCTCATCATCGAGCTCAACGACCTCATTGAGAACAAGATGCCCAACCTGAAGGCCCTCCTGGAGGAGTATCCCGACCTCTCCAAGCAGCTCAGCACCAACGACGGCAAGTACCTTTATCTCCAGCGCCTGAACACCATGTCCACCGCCGCGGACAAGGTGAACCTCAACAACAACGGCCTCATCATCCGCCAGCAGTGGCTGGACGAGGTTGGTTTGGACGTCCCCACCAACATGGAGGAGTGGTATGAGGTCCTGAAGGCCTTCAAGACCATGGACCCCAACGGCAACGGCGTGGACGATGAGATCCCCTTCAACAACTACGGCAGCGGCATCCAGCTCTTTATGTCCGCCTACGGCATCCTGAACGGAATCTTCATAAACCCGGAAACCGGCAAGATCGACTACGGCGAGCGGACCCCCCAGTACAAGGAGTACCTGGAGGAGATGCACAAGTGGTACGAGGAGGGCCTCCTCGATCCGACTCTGGGCAAGGAACTCTCCAAGGCTGACTTTGAGTCCAGCATCGGCATCGACCAGGTCGGCGCCTGGAAGGGCAGCGCCAACAACAACACCAAGGGCTTTATGTACGACCTGAGGGAGGCCAACCCCGACGCGTCCATCACCGCCTGCCCCTGCCCCGCCACCGAGGACGGCCAAGTCTATTTCAACCGCAACGGCGTTGGCCCCACCCGCAGGGAGTCCGAGGTCATCTCCGTGGACGCCGCCAAGGACCCGGCCAAGCTTGACGCTATCGCCGCCGTCATGGACTACATGCTCTCCGAGGAGGGCTCCCTGCTCCTGACCTGGGGCGAGGAGGGCCTGACCTACACCGTGGACGAGAACGGCGACCGGCAGCTCACCGAGTACGGCCAGGAGGTCGATCACCTTCCCAGCGGCCAGGGCGTCATGAAGGTCCAGCAGTACAGCGTCACCAGCGATTACTTCCCCTCCGTCGGCTGCTTCGACATCGACCAGGCCACCAGGGACCAGTGGTACAGGGACGCCTGCAAGCTCTGGAACGGCGCCGACTTCGCCCTCGTGTGGACCGGCTCCATCTCCCTGACCCCCGAGCAGACCGCGCAGCTCGAGCTCCTCACCGGCGACAACTCCGAGCTGGAGACATATATCAGCGACATGACCATGAAGTTCATCCGCGGCGAGGAGCCTCTGTCCAACTTCGACACCTACGTCGATAACCTGGAGCGCATGGGCATCCAGAAGATCGTTGACATCTATCAGGAGGCCTACGACACCTTCAACGCCCGGTAAATCCGCGTAAGCGAAAAAACATAAGAACATTTGACGGGGAGGGGTACCGGGGTCTATAATGCTCCCGGTACCCCTTTTCGGCGGGATGCCCGCGGGAAACTATCTCACGGGAGGATCCGCGCGGCGGCCGTATGGGGGCAGTTATCCATCGGAGGTGCAGCTATGAGCGCAAACGATTCCCTTTTCGCGTCGGACAGCTCCCGGCTCCTGCCGCTTTTCTGGCTGAGGGGCGAGAGCGAGGACAGGCTCCGCGCCGGCGTCCGGGCCGTCAGGGCCTCCGGATGCGGCGCGCTGGTGGCGGAATCCAGGACGCACCCGGATTTTCTGGGGGACGGCTGGTGGCGCGATATTTCCGTTTTGCTGGACGAGTGCAAACGGGAGGGCCTGAAGCTCTGGGTCCTGGACGACGCGCACTTCCCCTCGGGCTACGCCGCGGGCAGCGCGGCCGGGACGCCGTACTGCCGCATGATGCTCACCGAACGGCATCTGGATGTCCGGGGCCCCGTCCGGGGCGGACAGTTTATCGCCGTGTCGGACGAGACGTCCTTCCGGGAGGGGGAGGGCCTGGTGGCGGTGATCGCCGCCCGGCGCCTGGAAAAAACCACCCGCGTGGAGGCCTTCAAGGACATCGGCGGCTGGTGCCTGGGGGAGCTTGTGGACCTGACGGATACCGTCCGGGACGGGATGGCCTCCTGGGACGTGCCCCAGGGCATATGGCGCGTATTTGTGCTGACGGCGCGGTATGTCTCGGAGCGCACGCCTCCCCGGTATTTTGTAAATCCCCTCCTGCCCCAGGGCGGGCAGCTTATGATCGACACCGTCTACCGGCCCCATTTTGAACGCTTCGGCGGGGAATTCGGAAAGACCTTTATGGGCTTTTTCTCCGACGAGCCGGCGCTGCGCGCCGGAAAGGGCTACCGCGCCGTGATGGGGGAGTACCCGCAGCTTCCGATCCCCTGGCGGGCGGATATGACGGATATTTTGCGCCGGCGCGCCGGGCGGGACGTGCGGGCGCTGCTGCCGGGCCTGTGGTATGACATCGGCGGGGAGACGCGGGGGATACGCTGCCTCGTGATGGACACGGTGAGCCGCCTTTACGGCGACAACTACAGCGCCCCCATCGGCAGGTGGTGCCGGGAGCACGGGGCCATGTACATCGGCCACGTCATCGAGCAGAACAACGCCCACACGCGCCTGGGCTCCGGCGCGGGACACTATTTCCGGGCCGTGGGCGGCCAGGACATGTCCGGCATCGACATCGTCCTCCACGAGATCATCCCCGAGCTGCGCGGGGGCTCCCACGCCTGGAACTCCCAGGATTTCGAGGCGGACGACGACTTTTTCCGCTACATGCTGGGGCAGATGGCCGTCTCGGCGGCCTCCATCGACCCCAAAAAACGGGGCAGGACCGTGTGCGAGATCTTCGGCGCCTACGGCTGGCAGGAGGACGTATTTGAGATGCGCTATCTTGCCGATCTCATGCTCTCCCGGGGCGTCAATCACTTCTCGCCCCACGCCTTTACGCTGGCGGACTTCCCGGACCCGGATTCGCCGGGCCATTTCGACGCGGCCCACCAGCCGCTGATGCCCTTTATTTCGGAGCTCTTCGGCGCCATGGCGCGCACGGCGGAGCTCATTGACGGCGGGCGGAGGCTCACCCGCGCCGCCGTGCTCTATAACGCCGAATCCGAGTGGGCCTGCGGCACCGGGGGCAGTATGCGCTCCCAGGACGTGGTAAAAATTCTGAATTCAAGCCAGATCGAGTGTACGGTGATTCCCATGGAGAGCCTTGAGGAGTCCCGGGAGCTTTACGATCTGCTGTTCATCCCGGAGGCGGACGCCTGGCCGGCGTCGCTGTCGGACATCCTCTTGCGCCTGACGGCGGAGGGCGTGCGCGTCCGGTTTATCGGGAAGCTTCCGGAGCTGTTCGACGACGGGGTAGGCAGCGGCGCCCCGTGGCCGTCCGGCGCGGAGTGCGTGGAGCTGGCGGACGCGGCGAAGACGGCCCTTGCCCAGGCGCCGCTTCCCTATCGGGCGGCGGTGTACGAGCCCCGCGTCCATCTCTACCCCTATGAGAAGGACGGCGAGCTCCGCTTTTTGCTGATGAACGAGGACACGCGGGAGAGCGTCGGCTTCTCCTTCACCGTGGACAGCCGAAAGACCGCGTATGTGCTGGATCTTGAGGAGCGGACCTGCCGGCTGTGCCCGGCCGCGCCGGAGGGTGCGGGACAGCGCCTCACCCTGGGGCTTGACCCCGGACAGCTCCTGGCGGTGGTCCTGACGGACCGCGATCTTCCCGCGGACCCCTGGCCTCCGGCGCTTGGCGAGGCCCGGACGCTGGACGCGTCGTGGAGCGTGTCCCTGCGGGCGGCGGAAAGCCCCGAATTCACCCCGCTTTGTAAAACCGGGACGCTTTTCAACATAACCGCGCCGGACTGCCGTCCGCGGTTTTCCGGCACCGTCGGGTATGAGGCCGAGGTCGAGCTGAGCCAGGCCGCGGCGATCTCTCTGGGCGAGTGCTGGGGCGCCGCGCGTTTGTGGCTGGACGGACGCCCCGCCGGCACGCGGACGGCGCCGCCGTACACGTTTTACCTCCCGGAAACGGCCTCCGGAGCCCACCGGCTTCGGGTCGAGGTCACAAATACCCCAGTTTTCGCCCACCGGGACGCCCGGTCGTTCTTCTCCGTCATCAAGCCCACGGGTATGCTCGGCCCGGTGCGCGCGCTGCGCGCGAAGACCTGTTAAATGGCTTTATCAGTTGTTCCTCCTAAAGGGGAGGCGTCCGCCGCCAAAATAACCGCGGCGGCGTCTCCCCACCTCCTAAGGTCAATATATAATCGGCCCGCGCCCCCCGGCGCGGGCCGCCCCAGCCTGTCGAAAAAGCCCTGACGGGCTTTTCCGACAAGGGGAACGTGCGGGAAATTTTCGCTGAATTTTGCGAAATTCAGCGAAAATTTCCCTGCTGTCGCCCTGCGCGCCGCCGTAGGCGGCACTTGTGCGACAAAAGGGATTTTTTCCAAGGCACATGTCCTTGGAAAAAATATTGAATTTGAGTTTTTTGACAACCTGAAGCGGCCCGCGCCAACCCGGCGCGGGCCGCCCGCTTTTTATAATGACAGCAGATTTCCCCGCATCCGCCCTCAATTTTCCCCGCCCTATCCATTTTCCCCGTTGCGGCAGCCCCGTTTTCGCGTTATAATAATTACAGCGGACAGTATGGCTCTCCCGCCGCCCGTTTGGGACTCCTGCTTCTGATCGATACATTATAAATATTTCTTATAACGCGATAAGCGGGGAAAATGGAAAATGGGGGGGCGCGGGGCGGGTTTTATAGAAATTCCCAGTTTTCCTCTTTGACAATAATATTTCGTTATAACGCGATAGACATTTATAATTTGACATTATAGCTCTCCCTCCTTATAATGCCAGTCATATTTATTTGAGGAGGGACGCCTGTGGACGCGAACCGGGAGAAGGAGCTCTTTGAAAACTGTGCCGTCCCCAGGGCCGTACTGAGGCTGGCTCTGCCCACGGTGGCGGGGCAGATCATTTTGGTCGTTTACAATCTGGCGGACACGTTTTTCATCGGGCTTACCGGCAGCGACGCCATGCTCACCGCCGTGACGGTCTGTATGCCGGCTTTCATGTTCCTCTCGGCAGTGTCGAATTTGTTCGGGATCGGCGGCGGGAACGTGATCTCCCGGGCTCTGGGCCGGGGCGACCGCCGGCGCGCGGAGCTCACCGCGTCGTTTGCTTTCTGGGGGTGTCTTGGCGTCACGGCGGCGTATTCCGCCGGCGCGTGGCTTTTGATGGACCGCTTTGTGGAGCTCCTGGGGGGCGCGGACCCGCAGGTCCACGGCTGCGCCGTCAGCTACCTCAGATGCACCGTGGTATTTGGGGGAATCGCCACCAGCGTGAGTATGCTGTTGGCCCACCTCATCAGGGCCGAGGGGAGGGCGATGCTGGCCAGTGTCGGAATCGCCCTGGGCGGGGTGCTGAACATCATCCTGGACCCCATCTTCATGTTTGTCCTGCTCCCCCGGGGCCGTGAGGTCCTGGGCGCGGCCCTGGCGACCACCGTATCCAACGGGGCCTCCGCCGTCTACTTCTTTGCCGTGGTCCTGGCACATGGGAGCCGCGGCTCCACCATCACCCTGCGCCTCTCCCCGGAGGTCTTCAGGACCAACATCCCCCGGCGGGTCCTGGTCACGGGGCTTCCCGCGTGCCTCATGACACTGATGGAAAATATCTCCTACGCGGTCCTGGACAATCTCATGTCCCAGTGCGGCCCCGCGGCCCAGGCGGGGGTGGGCGTGGCGAAGAAGGTCAACATGCTGGCCCACTGTATCGTCCGGGGCGTCGCCCAGGGGTCCCTGCCGCTGATCGCCTACAACTACGCCTCCCGCCGGTATGAGCGTATGCGCCGCAGCGTGAGGGCCGCCGCCGTCCTGGCCGTGTCCTCCGCCGTGGTCTGCACCGCGGCGAGCCTCCTTTTCAGCCGGCCCCTGGTGGGAATCTTCATCCGCTCGGCCTCAGACGCCGCCGGCTTCGGCGCCAAATTCCTCAGGATCCTCAGCCTTGGCGCGCCGTTTTCCGCCTTCGCCTATACCGTCATTTCCTTTTTCCAGGCGACGGGGCGGGGGATAAGCTCCTTTGCCCTGGCCGTTCTCCGCAAGGGCGTCATAGATATACCGCTGATGTTCGTCCTCCGCGGCGTTATCCCCGTCTATGGCATCGTCGCGGCCACGCCGCTGGCCGATGTCCTGTGCTGCGCCGCGGCGGGCGCCCTCTTCGCCGCGTTCCTGCGCCGCCAGAGAGGGGAAACGGAGACGCTTAATGATATGGCGATGGGATCCGCCCGTTGACCACCCATTTTCAATCGAGGTGACCGCCTATGATCGACCCCAAGATCTACTCCCTTATCGCGGTAGCCGAGGCCGGCAGCTTCACGCGGGCCGCCCAGCGGCTGTCCCTGACGCAGCCGGCCGTGAGTCAGCATGTCCGGCTCCTGGAGGAGGAGCTGGACACCCGCATCTTCGACCGCTCCCACGGCGTTTTGAAGCTGACACGCGAGGGCGAGGTGGTGCTGCGCTGCGCCCGCCGGATGCTGGCGCTGGAGAATAACCTGCTTCAGACGCTCTCCGATAAGCGCCGCCGGGTCACCTCCCTGAACGTGGGCGTCACCCACACGGTGGAGAGCAGCTCCATCGCCGACGCGCTGGCGGCCTACGCCACGGCCCAGGAGGAGCTGACCATCAAGGTCATAACGGACAACGACAGCAACCTGCGGACGATGCTCAAGGGCTACGAGCTGGATTTCATCATCGTGGAGGGGCAGATAAGCGACCCGTCCCTCAACCATCTGATGCTGGACACCGACTGCCTGGTGCTCGTGGTGGCGCCGGGGCACCGCCTGGCGAAGCAGAGCCAGGTGACCATCGACCAGATCCGCCGGGAGAAGCTCATATTGCGCAGTCCCAAGTCCAACACCCGCAACATGTTCATCTCCGCCCTCAGCAGCCAGGGCATCAGCAAGGACGGCTTCAACGTCATTTTGGAGATCGACAACATCGCCACCATCAAGGACCTGATCCGCCGGGGCTTCGGCGTGTCGGTGCTGGCAAAGAGCGCCTGCATGGACGAGCTGCGCAAGCGGAAGATCGTCGCCCTCCCCATAGAGAATTTCAGCATGATGCGCGAGGTCAACATCGTCTACACCAGGGACTTTGAGCACCAGGACATCTTCCCGGAGATCATCCGCACCTACAACGAGCTCCGCTACAGAAGCTGACGCCGTTCCGAATTTCCACGATGCGTATTTTTCCCCCGGCGTCAACCAGAAAGAACTCATACTAATCCCTGATCAAAATCACAAATTCGCGGGGGTCTTTTACGCGCCATACTTCGTCAGCCTGCTTGGAAATACGAAAGTATTCCCTGCGCAGTCTTCCTCGTCTGACGCGTAATACTAATATCCATTTAAAATGAGATACCGAGCGGCGAGAATTTTTTGTGTCAGGCAAGGAAGACGCCGCAGGGAATACTTTGTGTATTCCCAAGGCGGCTGACGCAGCATGGCGCAAAAAAGTCCGTCGCGAATGTCTTATTTTAATTGGATATTAGTATAAAATCCTCGCCGCTCGGTTTGAGCTTTTAATCAGGGATTAGTATCACGCCCCTCCCGGATGGCGAAGCAGGTGTTGTAGCACTTGTGAACGGCGGCGTTGCCGGTGCCCAGCATGGTGATTTCTTTCATTTTTTCCACCTCATAAATAAAGGTTTGTCCCCCGTATGTCGGTGCTTCGGCCCCGACATACGGGCAGCCTGTCGGAAAAGCCCTGACGGGCTTTTCCGACAAGGGGAACGTGCGGGAAGTTTACGCTGAATTTTGCGAAATTCAGCGAAAACTTCCCTGCTGTCGCCCTGCGCGCGCCCCGTTGGGGCACACTTGTGCGACAAAAGGGATTTTTTCCAAGGCACATGTCCTTGGAAAAAATATTGAAATTGAATTTTTTGACAACC
>CANROF010000007.1 GCA_947632155.1 uncultured Oscillospiraceae bacterium | reverse complement strand
CTCGGCGCCTGTTCGACCGCCGCCTCCCGGAGCTGGCGGAGGCGGTAGTAAAAGGTCTTCTCTGGGATCCCGTTCTCCCGGCAGAAATCCCGGTTGCTCATCCCGCTCTCCCGACACCGCTCCACGATCTTCGCCCACTCTTGCAGGCGGTATTCCCTGCGTACCTCTAATGCGTCTGTCATTTTTGCTGACCTCCTTGGTGAGTTTTTTGGCTTGCTCATTTTCTGCAATTGCAGTTTTTGAGCTTATTATCTCACACCTGGGGGCCTTTTGGGAGGCGGGAGGTTATTGAGCGGTTACTATTAATTTGAACGCTGTCACTTGTGCAATGAATATTATAGGCTATTTCTGTATCTACTGTAACTTCAATTGTTGCTACCCCGTTCACATTGGAATCGTCCTTTTTTTCAAATGTAATAGTATGCGCTCCTTCTATAGCTCTGAATTCAAAATCCGAGGTTTTTCCATGTTTGATTGTGCCGGCTAAATTGCCATCAAATAATACATTAACATCATATTTGCTGAAAATAAGATTCGCATCACACTGAACATGAGCGGTAATGGTATACTTAGTAAACAAGCGATGACATTTGATCTCTACTGCTATGTCAAAAGGATATTCCTCGCCTTGAGTAAACGATTCGTTTCCATTTATTTCAATTTCATTGCTATATTCTGATTCTGTCAGGTCGGGATCCATATCAAATATCTCTGTAATTTTAATATTGGCGAATCCCACATTATTCAAAGTATTTTTGATCTCTTCCGGGTTTAGATTTTTTACTTCGTCTTTTGAGAATGGTATATTCACTTTTTTTATTACATGGTAGGTAATGCTTATATCCGCATCAAAGGGCAAACTTATCCCTTTATCATAATCATCTACTCCCATTATTATCACATCCGAGATAGTGCCATCTGCAAGCGAACTCCTAGATGTTAAATTCTCAACCGCATTTACGTTTATATTGCTAAAACCGGTCGTTGCAAGCTGTTCATTGATTTCAGAGAATGCGGCACCTTTCATATCGGCAGAGGAAAGTGGAAGTACAATCATTTTTAAAGTATGCAGTTTGATTTTTATTGCAGCGTTGCACGGAAACATGTCTCCATCAAGGAACTCTGATGAACCTCCAACCTCTATAGATTGAACAATTCCTTCTTGGTCTTTTGTTTCTGAAGTCAAATCCTCTATGGTTTCAATCGTTATATCTGTAAATCCTGCTTCACGAAACAATTTTTCAACGCTTTCTCCATCCATTTGCCCTAATTCGTTTGAGGATAAAGGAACAGGCAGTTTTTTCATCGTGTGATATGTAATATTAATGATGGATTCTGGAGGGAATTTGGATTTAACGGAAAACGCAGTATCCCCATTAATTGATATAGAGCTTATTGTCCCATCTTTAGCCTCTTCATCGGCCTCTAAATCGTTTATTTCATCTGTTGTAATATTGAGGAATCCTGCGGAAGTGAGCTCAATTAGAACTTCCTCATATCGTTCTCCAATAAACTGGTCTGCTGACCTTGAAACAGTAATGTCACTTGAGCAACCTGCTAATGCAAAGCATAGGATAAAAAGGCAAGGAAAGTTGAAAAAGTGCGATGTTTCATAATAATTTCCTCCTATTAAACTAATTACCGCTCTTTTTTAAAAAGTTATACCTTTTTGAATCGACTCTCATCACCTCAAATCTATATTTATAACGAAAGCCCGGGGCCGCGCCTCCGGACCTTGTCTCTCCGATAACGCGCAGCGCTGAGATTGACACCGCGCACTTCCGTAGGGGTCGGGCACCGTACTGGTCCATCTTTCCGATTTGTGAGCACATTCCGTTCAACGGAAAAAAGACAATAATCCGGGGAACGGGCTGCCCAGCGCGCCGCCCCTACGGAACGTTTTCGTGTTCGTTGTGATGTGGGTAGTGAATCGTGGAACGGGTTGCCGAGAGCAGCAGTTCCTACGGCTATCAAGAAATCAGATGCCATATACATTCTGTATTCTACCATATTTAATCTGTAATTTCAACATTATTTTCGTAATTTTAAGGTATTTAATCTGGAATATCGTCTCGACCCTGAATGTATGCTATATATGAGGTGATTTAGTTGGACTATGTTGCATTCATTCGGGACCGTATAACGAGGCTGAGAATGGAGCGGAATGTTTCGGAGTATCAGATGAGCCTGGAATTGGGTCAAAACAAGAATTATATTCAGGGGATAAGCTCCGGAAAAGCCCTGCCGTCCATGAGACAGTTTTTAAATATCTGCGACTATTTTGAAATAACTCCGATGCAGTTCTTTGACGGCGACAGCACACAACCCCAACTCATTCGAAAGGCAATTGAGGATATGAAAGGCCTCAGCGATAACGACCTTTTACTGCTGCTGAATATCATTCGGCGTTTGCATGACTGACAGTCTGCTTTTTTAAATATCACCGCATATATATTTTTGCCCGGAGCGCCGATGCGCTCCGGGCATTTGCTTGTTTACCACCGGGCGAAGCGCCCGTATTCCAGGCCGCCGTAGAGGTCGTCTACGCTCTCGCCGGCGTCGGCGGGGCGGCGGGAGAAGTGGATATTGCGAAGCTCCTCGTACCGGCGCTGGTAGAAATTGGCCGCCGCGGGGTTTTCGTCCACCAGCAGATTCGCCGCCAGGCCGTAGTGCATCACGCCCACGGCGTAGGCGTCGTCTATCCGGAGCACCGGGTCGTCCATGGCCTCCACCGGCACAAAGCTCCCGGTCTGGCCGGAAATGATGCGGTATTCGGAGATCATCATGTTTACTATCCCCGGCGTGCGGCGCTCATAGGGCTCCGTCTCCCTGTTTTTCGCGCTGCCGGCGGCGTCCAACTCGTCCATGAGCCCCATGGCCGCGGTGAAAATGTCGTTGACCGTCTTCATTCGTTCACCTCCTGTCCGTCCTTGCTCGCCTTGGCCGCCGCACGGGCCATCAGCGCGGCCTCGAAGCGGGGCACATACCGCATGGGCTGTGTCCCGTCCGTCAGCCCCATGTCCACCGCCTCCTGAAGAAGCGCCCTGGCCCACTCCGGAGGCTCCTGGGGGGCAAGGTAGGCGTTCAGCTTCTCCGCGATGTCGCGGCCCGTGAGCCGGGACTTGAATTCCTCGAAAAGCGCCTCTTTCTGTTGGTCTGTCATTTCTTCATCCTCCTCCATGATTTTCTTGACCTCCCGCCGGAAGTCGTCCATTGTCCGTCCCCGCCGGGGAAACCAGTTCTCCACGTCCGAGTGCTGGGACGCCCACCCCCGCCGGGCCCCCTCCGCGTGGCAGATGACCACCCCGTCCGCCAGCGGGTCGAGGCCGTACAGTTCGCAAAGATACGCCGTCAGCTCCGCCGCCTCCCGGTAGACGGCCGCGAAATACGCCGGGTCGTCCAGCCCGTCCTCGCATATCTCAAACCCGATGTGCGTGTTGTTGGCCTGCCCCCCACAGTGCCACCCCCGCGTTTCCCAGGGGAGCGTCTGCACCGCGGCCACAGAGCCGTCCGCCAAAAGCCCGATGAAGCCGTGGACGCACACGTTGTACCCGTCGGGCTTCGGCGTGTTCCAGTGGTTGTTGTAAAGGTTGCGCCCGATGGCGGCCATGAGCCCGTCGTACCCCTCCTGCCCCGGCGCCGGCTGGACGTACCGCCGGAGCGTGGGGTTGTTGGCCCCGGTGGAGTGGACCATCACGCCCCGGGGGGTGATGCGCCGCCCGTCGGACCAGTTGTTGTTTTTGATGAGGTAACATTTTAACAGCCTCACGCGCTCACCCTCTTTTCCAAATTCTCTATCCGGCGGTTCGCCGTCTTGACCTGCTCCTCGATCACCGGCATACGCTGGGCGAAGTGGTTGTGCTTATCCACCTTCTCCTCCAATTGCTGGAGCCTGTAGGCGATCAGCGCCCCGGACCTCCGGTTCGACAGATACACCCCCGCCAGCGCCAGCCCACCGGTGACCAGCGCCGCGATAATACTTGACCAATCCAAAATTTATCCCCCTTTTCTGTTGACATTTCAATAACTTTTGAGTATAATACCCTTAGAAAGGATGACCGCTGATGTACGCCATACACTTCTACTCCGACAGGGGCGGAAACGAGCCGGTGCTCGACTACCTCCGCGAGCTGTCGGAGAGGTCCGACAAGGACAGCCGCATCAAATTCAACAAAATAAACGACTATATCGAAGCGCTGGCCCAATACGGCACGCTGGTCGGCGAGCCTTACGTGAAGCATCTTGGCGGTGAGATTTGGGAGCTGCGCCCCATCCGCGACAGGATACTCTTTGTGGCCTGGCACGACGGCGGCTTCGTCCTTCTCCACACATTCGTCAAAAAGACCCAGAAGACTCCCGCGCGGGAGATCTCCAAGGCAAAGCGTGAGCTTGCCGACATGATCGAAAGGGGTGTCGAATTTGAAACCGAATGAAAAGCCCATAAGCCCCATCGGCCACAGTTGGGATGAGGTGCGGCACGAGCTCTATACGCCCGAGGAGATCGCCGCCAGCGACCTTCGCGTCGCCATCATCGGCGAGCTCATCAAGGCCCGCCAGGAAAAGGGCATCACCCAGAAGAAGCTGGAAGAGCTCAGCGGCGTCAAGCAGCCCATCATCGCCCGCATGGAGCGCGGCAGCACAAGCCCGCAGATAGATACCGTTCTGAAGGTCCTGGCCCCCCTGGGCAAGACCCTTGCCGTCGTCCCTCTGGACAACTGACCCCCCGGGCCGGCCGGGCGTCCGCGGACTTCCGCCCGTTGCAAAGCAAAATCCCGCCGTCCACAAAGACAGCGGGATAAAATCCGTATTGACATTCCGGCCCCGGGGCAGTATAATAAAAGTGTGGAAGCCCACAAAACGTCGGGCGCCACTTACATAGCTTACACAATCCTCAGCTCGGGGCTGCAACCCCAAAACCAAGGCGTGAGCCGTCTGTTCGTGGCAGACGGCTCACTTTTTCTTTATCGTTATGTACAGCGCGTACACCGTGACGATAAGTCCCAGTATACTGCATATGCTGCCAATCACGGAAAGAACAGTGACTATGTATCTCACCTCCCCGGGCATATTTCCCGCGAAAGCAAATACATTCGCCTCCCTCCCGCCCTCGCGGGATTCAGGCACCGTCAGCGTACCGCAAAAAGCGTCGGACTTCCACGGCTCTATTATAAAGCCGTGGCCTTATTTTGTCAATCCGCTGTCAATTTTACGTCTCTATCCCCCGGGAGGGGGATTTTTATTGCTTTTCCTCGCGCTCCGCGCTCTTGGCGGAGGGGGGAGACTGCGCGGCGGGAGCGGCGGCCGTGTAAAACCTTTTCGGCGCTCCGGCGACGCCCACATACCCCTCCTTCACCCTTTTCAGCGCTCCGTTCACTCCCACGTAGATCTCCCTGACGGTCCTTACGCCGCCGGCTCCCAGGTAAATACCCATGGCGCCGCCTCACTCGTACACCAGGAACACCACGCCGTTATCGAGCGCCTTTGGCGCGGCGGTCCCGTAAAGGACCCTGCTGTCCACGTACTTCTTGTTGGCCGCGTCGCTGTCCTTCACCGGCGCCGCAACACCGCGCAGCGCGGCGTCCACCTGGCTGTCGTACTCCTGCGACAGCAGCAGCGTGCCGGTCCCGTCATCCGCAAGGCGGATGTAGGCGCCGGACATGTTGAGCATATCAATAAAGTGGAGCGTCGAGCCATCCAGCGCGGACGCCCACCTGCCGCCAAAAAGCAGTACCCCTTCCTCCCCGCTGATCTGAAGGCCGTTCGAGCCGGGCATAGGCGTCCCGGAGGTGAGCGACCCGGTGAATTCCGGGTCCTCCTTCTTCAGGGCCCCCGCCGCCGCCTCGTCCACGTACCTGAATACGTCCGTGGCCCGGCCCTGGGTGTCGTAGACCGAGGCCTCCATGTCCCCGGAGCCGGGAGGGCCCTGCTCTCCCTTTTCCCCGCGGGAGGGCATACCGGTATCCTCATAGGCCCCGGATGCGGCGTTCCACGTCTTCCAACTGCCGCTTTCGCCGTCGATCACCGGGGGCTTGCCGCTGTACTGCTTCGCCGACTCGGCGTCCCCCGCCGCCGCGGCCGCCGACTCCGCCGCCGCCGAGGCGGACGTCTCGGCCTCTCCCCGGGCCGTCAGGGCGGCGTCCTTGGCCTCCGCGGCCTCCCGGGCGCTCTCCGCCGCCGCGCCCTGGGAGGAGCTCGCCGCCGCCTCGGACTGCGCGGCCCTCCCGGCCGCGGCCTCCGACTCGTCCCGGGCCGTCTCTGAGCCGTCCCTGGCCGCCTCGGCGGCGGTCCTGGCGCTCTCGGCCTTGTCATAAAATTCCGCCGCGCGGTTGAAGATCTCAAAGCTGAAGAGCCTCCCGTCCGTCAGCTCCACCACCAGCTTGTCGGAATACCCGCCCCCGCCGTACTCTCCGGCCTCAAGGCGCGCCTCCCTGACCCCGGTGCCGTCCGCTCCGCGAAGCGCCGGGGTCGTGTAGCTGGTGCCGTCCTCGAATTTCAGCGTCAGCGTGAAGTCCGGGTTCAGTACCGCGGACTCTATACCGTATCCCCTGGGGCCCCGCTCCCCCGTGTCGCCCTTGGGCCCCGGGATGAGCCGGTATTCCCCCAGGCTCACCTCCACCGCCCCGGGCATCAAAAGCTCGCTATCCATACTATTCTCCTCCCTCATGAATATCCCCGGAGGGGCCGCCCGGCCCCTCCGTTCAGGTTGTCAAAAAACTCAATTTCAATATTTTTTCCAAGGACATGTGCCTTGGAAAAAATCCCTTTTGTCGTCCAAGTGTGCCCCAACGGGGCGCGCGCAGGGCGACAGCAGGGAAGTTTTCGCTGAATTTCGCAAAATTCAGCGTAAATTTCCCGCACGTTCCCCTTGTCGGAAAAGCCCGTCAGGGCTTTTTCGACAGGCTCCCCGGAGGGGCCGCCCGGCCCCTCCGTTATCAAATGCTTATCGGTATTTTTCCGGCGCCGCGCGCAGGCTCAGGCCTGTTTTGCCACATAGATGCCGTCCTTCAGCGTCTCCAGCACGAAGCAGTCGTGCAGGAGCCGGCCCTGGACCACGGCGCCGTCGATGTCGGGGTGCTCCTCCAGCACGCGGTATGTCTCGATCTTCTTGGGCGCCACGGCGCAGCCCCGGCGGACGATCATGAAGACCACGTCCTCGGGCATGTAATCGTCGGGGACCACCCGGACCTGCATACCGTCGATGGCGCCGCAGACGCCCTGGACCAGCGTTTCCTCCGCCAGCTTGTCCACGCCCACCACCTGGTCGGCGAGCTTCACCTTGATGGCCTCGCTCTCCCCGATGTAGAGGACCCGGCCCTCCCGGGGGACCTGCTTGTTGCTCATGGCCACGCCCGCGGTCATGATCGTCTCCAGGGCATTGGCCTTAGTGAGGCTCACGCCCGTGGCGGTGGTGCCCGCGCCGGCGGCCAGCTTCTTGAGGCGGTACTTGTCCACGTAGGGGATGATCACCTCGTCGGTCTGACGGCGGAGGACGCCGGAGGCGGCCTTCACCATGAGCTGCGCGGTGTTGTTGCCCTTGTCGATGGAGCCGTTGAAGGCCTTGTCGTCGGTGACGGTCATCTCCTGGACGGTGTCGCCCAGCTCCGTCAGCGCCCCGAAGCGGCTGCCGGACTCCTTGGTCTTGTCGTACTCCTGGAGGGGCAGCTTGTCCACGGAGTAGACCTGCACCGTGGCGACGCCCGTCCACCTGTAGCGGTTTGAGAAAATGCCCTCGGTGCAGGAGCCCAGCTTGAAGCGCTCCACCACCTTGTCGGATGCTCTTTTTGCCAGATTGATTGCCATTTTTCATTTCTCCCTTCATAAATTCAAAATTTTCGGCTTTTTTGCCGTATTTTTCCCCCCTGTGTCCCCGGAGGGCGGGATTCCGTATTCGCGCCGCCGCGTTTTTACACCGTCCTCACCCCCTCACCACTCCAGCTCCCAGCCGTCGTCAAAGGGGTCCCGGACGGACTTGCCCGTCCCGGCGCCCATCTGGCTCCCGGCGGAGCGCTGGCGGTTTACCCTGGCGCGCTCCTGGCGGACGATCTGCCCCACCAGCGCGGCGTTTTCACGCCTCAGCGCCCGGGCCTCGTGGCGGCTGTAAGCCGAGAGCAGGCTCTCCCCGGCGGCCACACGGCCCCAGACCTCGGGCGGAATATCCTCCGCCCTCACGTCCGGGTACTCCCTCATGAATTCCCCGATCTCCCGGTCCCGGCGCTCCGCCGCGGACCGGCCGCCGGGGACGGGCTCCGCCGGGCCCTCCGGCCGGGAAAGGCCGTCCCCGGGCTCCCCCGGAGCGTCCGGGTCCGGGTCCCGCGCCTCCGGGGCGTCCCGCGCGTCCTCGGGCAGCTCCTCGTCCTGGCGGCTGTCCGCGACGATGCCGCCGGCCTCGTCCTCCCAGGCGTCCGCAAAGATGTCGTTTCGCTGCTCACTGCTGTTTTCCATTGATCTCGTCCCTCCTTCTCTTTCGTTTTATCTCCTCGATGAGGCCGCGCCTGTCGGTGACGTAGCCGTCGGGGATGCGCTCAAGGTACTGGATGATGTCGATGCGCCCCTGGGAGAGCAGGTTGTCCAGCGTCTCGATGGAGGCGATCTCGGAGTAATAGGCGCTGGCGCCCACGTCTATCTTCAGCGCCATGGGCATGTCCCGGAAGACGCCGAAGTCGAACTCCGCCGCCCTCTCGGTGGGGGCCTCCAGCCCCGCCGCCTCCAGGGCCGCCCTCAGCTCCTCCGGCACCGGCACGTCCACCTCCCGCACGCCGTAGAAGCCCGCGATGAACTCCAGGTATACGCGGGCCAGCTCCTCCACGCACCGTCTGAGGTTTTGCTTGGTGATCTCGCTGGGCGTAGCGGCGGCCCGCTGGAGGGCGATGATGGCCGAGGTGTTGTCCGGCCGCGTGTCCCCCAGGGCCACGCTGGTGGCCCCCAGGTTGGCGTTTGTCTGGGTGATCGCCGCCTCGATGAACTGGCTCACCTGGGGCGATATGGCCGCCGGGTCGATGGCCCGGGCCGCCGTGGCCACGTCCCCGCCGGTGATGCCGATGGCCTGGCCGATCTGGTTGGTCCACTTGGGGATGCGCGTCTTGTCGTAGACGATCTTCGGGTAGGCCGTGGTCATCAGGCTCAGCATGGACATGGCCCACATCTTGTTGATGAAGATCTGGTTGGGGATGAGCCCCGTCAGCATGGCCTGGCCGTGGCAGCAGTCCTGGACGTAGTCCCAGTTGAGCCACACGAGGGGATAGAGCCGTATTCCCATCCTCCAGGGCCCGCGCACCTGGGCGTTCCGGGTACACTCGTAGCCCCAGACCTCGCCATTTTCCTCATCCTTCCACATGAGGAAGAGCTTCGTCACCTTGTCGTCGGTCCGGCGCTCCGCTCCGGGGTATGTGCTGTCCTCGTCCGGGACGATGGCGTCCCAGTCCTCCGAGCCCCGCTCCCGGGCCCGGCGGCGGAGGATGCGCGCGATCTCCCGGCTCTCCACGATGATGTATGGCTGCTCCTGCACCCGCCGGTCGTTGGGGTTGCCGAAGTGGACCCGGGTATTCTGGATGATCTCGGACTTGATGGCTCCCTCGGGTCCTGCCCAATCCGGGGCCCCCGCCGAACCTTGTTCGGTGGGGAGACGCGGAGCGAAGCCTGCGCCTGAGCCGTCACGCCCGCGTGGCGGCGAGGTAAAGCGGCTTCCGCGACAAGGAACATCGGGGTCCCAGTAGGTGTAGATGCACCCGTCCCCACGCACCGCCGCGTCCCGGGCAAATTCCCGGAGGAGGTTCGTCACGTGGTTGTGCTCGAAAATGCTCTCGAATTCCTCATTCAGGATCCGCGCCGGCTCCGAAAGGCTCCCCGTCCCCGCGCTGGCGGCCAGGGGCGTGGCCTGGACCTTCAGGTTGTCCGTGGTGATGGAGCTCACCACGAAGCACACGTCGCGCTTCAGGATGTTGAAGACCGGCGTGGGCAGGCCATTGGCCTGGACGCCCTCCCACTGTTTGCCGATGAAGAAGTTTTCGTTGGTGTTCACCGTCTCGTAGAGGTCGATGGCCTCCTTGAACTTCCTTCCCCGGTCGTAGAGCTCCCAGACGGCCTCGGGGCTGGGCTCCCGGGCCCCGCCGAAGATGCCCTCCGAAAGGGCCTCCGGCGCTTTCTTATCTTCCCGCGTCGTCACTGTCTCTCACCGCCCTTCTGGCCGCGGCCAGGTCGTAGCCCATCACGGAGCTGACGCCCTCCTGCCAGCGCTTTTCCGGGTCCTCGCCCGTGTTCTGCTCCCGCTCCGGCCCGGGCCGGGCCCGCCCGGGGCCGTGCTCCCCCGACGCCAGCCACAGCGCCGCCGCGGCCTCGGCGGCGATGACGGCCAGCAGCGCGATTATCGCGATCATCATTTTTCCGTCTCCTTTACTGAAAATTTTTATGGCCCTGTTCCCGGAGTAAATATCAGGCATCCTCCGGGAGGGCCGCGTATTATGCCCGGGCGGCGCTGACGGCGGACTGGGCGGCCTTCCTGTATTCCTCCAGGAGCGCCGCGGCCCGCTCATACTCCCCCTCGGCCACCGCGCGGGCGATGTCGTCCTGGTACTTGAGCTTCAGCGCCGCCTCGTCGCTGTCGATGTCCCGCAGCGCCCGGGCCTCCTCCCGGCCCAGGGCGGAAAGGCCGGCCTGGAGGGTATTCGACCGGGCCAGGCGCGCCTGGCCCGCGGCGCCGGAGCTGAGTCCCGCCGCGGCGGCGTACTCGTCAAAGCCCCGCTGGGCCGCCTCGGCCTGGGCCGCCAGGTCGTTTTTCCTGCCGTCGTAGAGCTCCGGCACGGCCTCCCTTTTGGCCTGAAGCGCCAGGACGTTGGCGTCGAAGGCGCTTTTGAGGCCGGCCAACCGGGCCTTTTTTGCCGCGTCGTAGACGCTGTTCACGGCGTCCGTCTGGGGGACGTAGGTGCGCTCGGAGCTCCGGGACTCCGGCGGCGCCGCCAGCTCCATGTAGGCGCTGCCGTCCCCGCCGCCGGAGTAGCCGTGGCCCGCCCGGAGCCGCTCCGCGGCGGCGTGGGCGGAGTCCATGCCCGCGTGGTCGCCCCGGCTCTGGGCCTCCATGTACGCCCTGCCGAAGTCCGCTATGGCCTTTTTCTCCTCATCGGTGAGGAAGTGCTCGTCATATATCGACGGAGCCATGTCCATCCCCCCTCTCCCCGGCCCCCGACTCCCGGGTGCTCTGGATGCCGAAATAGAAGGCGATGATGACGGCGTAGACCGTCATGAAGTTGTCGCTGACGCCGCCGCGGAGCGTCAGCGCCGCAAAGACGCCCGTCAGCGCCAGCGTCACCAGGCTCTTGACCTTCAAAAGCTCCGCGAGCCTTGTAAAAACGCAGTTTTTCATGTATTTCCTCCTTGTTTTTCCGCTTTTTTCCCTGTTTTTTTGCCCGTTTTCGCGGGCATTACCGCACATACCCCGTCCCCCGGACCCGCATGTCGGCGGATACCACGGTGACGGTGCTGTCCGCGGTGTTGCTGCTCATGATGAGCTTGTAGTAGGTGAATTTTTTGGCCTTGAGCTTTATCCGCTCCATCTCCGGCACTGCCCCGGCGTCCACGGTGGAGAGGCTGTAGACGGCAAAATCGCTCTTCCGGTCCGTCTTGGCCGTGACCTCCAGATACCCGTTGTCCTCCGGCTTTATGCCGATCCACACCATGGCGGAGTATTTGCGCCGGCAGTCCTCCGAAAAGCTCATGGCCCCCGATTCCCACCAGGCGTCTATCGCCGCGCCGTTGTCGGAGAAGTAGTCGTCGGAGAAGTGCCTCAGAAACCCGTCCCGGGTCCCGTAGTAGAGCTCGTCCCGGTAGTTGATCATGCAGGTGACGTCAAGGCCCGTGTACACATACCAGGCGTCCACGTCCAGGTTCTGCACGATGGCCGTCCCGTCCTCGCCGATGACAAAATACTCGTGGGCGAACTTGTCGTAGAAGGTCCTGGCCCTGGCAAGGTCGAACTTCCGGATGGAGCTGTCCACCCGCTGGCTCACCCGCTCGGCGTTTCGCTGGTCGCCGGTGATGCCGCTCCCGCCGGTGGCCTTCCACTCGATGACGCTCCGCCCGTCCAGGGTCCGGGGCCTGTTCTGCACGAGCTGGGCCTGGCCGTAGGCGCAGTTGCCCACGGACCGGTTCACCGGCGCCACGTAAAAGCCCGCCGTCACCGTCCCGTCCGTCAGGGTGATGGTGTCGTAGCCGATGGACCAGGCGCTGTCCAGCTTGAAGGCCATGAGCTTGTTGTAGTGGCGGATCATGGCGGTGATGGGCGTGTTGGCGTCCCCCACGGCCACCTCGTAGAGGTCCGGGAAGTAGTCGGCCCTGGGCCTTCCGTTGTGGTCGAGCCCGGAGTAAAAGGCCCTGTTGGACCCGTCGCCGTAGATGAAGACCCTGGTGTCCTGGGCGCCGTTGTAGACCTCGGCAAACCGCATGGCGCACACCTGGCCCCGGTAGTCCTCCCCGGCGCTCCAGGCGATCTCCAGCGTGTTGACCCCCTTGGGCGGCGCGCTCTCAAATATCACCGTCCCGGCGGTAAGGTCCACGGTGTAGGGGTCGCCGTCCTCGGCGACCCGTCCAAAGGCTTCGTCTCCGCCCGCCTCTAAATCGTCTGCGTGGTCATCGGCGGACGGGCGGCCGGGGCGCCAAGAGGCATTCCCTTCGGTCACGGCCGCCCCTACATTGGCACCATCCTCCAGCGCCGCCGCCACCGGCTGCGTCAAATCCCGCACCCAATCGACGGAGGCGATATTCTTTTCCGGCAATTGGAACACCGTAGCCTCGCCGTCCGGGGAAAACCAGCATCTCCGCCCCGCCGTGAGCCTGTTTACCCCCTCCAGAAGCGTCCCGCCGCCGGAGGGCTCCACGCTCACGGACACTAAGGGCCTGTAGCCCTCCACGTCCGCAAGCCGCTCCCCGTCCCAGACCTTGTAGCTCCTGCCGTTGAGGATATACAGCTTCTCGTCGAAGCCGAACATGTGGACGTCCCGGGAGGTGTCCGTCTCCCCGGCGGGTATCTTCGTCCAGACGCCGTCCTCCTCCTTGAGCTCCCACAGAAAGCCCCCGCAGGCCACGCACAGGACCTCCCGGCCCCCCACAAAGCCCGACCAGATGCCCCGCACCGCCGTGTCCGTCAGCGTGTTGGGCTCGGTGTACGTCTCGCTGCCGTACCAGTCCGCCCGGTCCGGGGATACCGCCAGCGGGTAGCCGTGGAAGCTGTACGTCCGCTCGTAGGACGCCGCCCCCGCCGCGTCGTCCCTGGCGTAGCAGTAGTAGTCCTGCCCCAGGCGCATGACGGTGTACCGCGTCCCGCCGTCATAGAAGGCGGTGACGTAGACATACCCCGCCGTCTGCTCCGGCTGCTCCCCGTCCGGGACGGTCACATCGCCCAGGTAATCTCCCCGGGAATAGGTGGTGTTGTAGCCGGTGTAGGGCCCCTGGGCGGTCTTTTTGTACCCGGCGTAGACCGACACATTCGGGCCGGCCTTGCTGTCGTGGCTCACGTCGTACCGGGTGACGGAGCTGCCCCCGCCGTCGTACAGCGTCCCGCCGCCGCCGGCGCTGATGGTCTTGGCCTGGCCCGTCAGGCTGAAAACGCCGTTGCTGGAGTTGAAGGAGTACCCGGCGTTGCCGCTGAGGGAGGGATTGCCGTTGTTCAGCGTCCCGTTCTGGGACAGCGTCCACCCGCTCTCCGTGTAGAAGGTGTACCCGTAGGAGCTCACCGTACATTTGTACTTCCTCCACTTGTACGC
This sequence comes from uncultured Oscillospiraceae bacterium, assembly GCA_947632155.1. Taxonomy (GTDB): domain Bacteria; phylum Bacillota; class Clostridia; order Oscillospirales; family Oscillospiraceae; genus RUG626. The sequence goes on along the minus strand of CANROF010000007.1, from coordinate 51,213 downwards.
CGGCTTGTACGAGTCCACCCGGACGCCGTAGTACCTGTACAGCACCCCGTCCCGGAGGATATACCCGCCCTCGTTCTGGGTGCTCCACCCGGGCTCCGTCCCCGTGGGGGCGCGGCGCGCGGTCCTCTCCCCCCGGACGCCCGCGCCGGAGCCGCCCACATACGCCTCGGAAAACGTCTCCAGCTCCCGCGTCCCGGTGAACTGCCCGTTGTTCTCGCTGCCGGAGGCGATGACCGTCAGCTCCCCCGGCGTGGCCCTGCCGCCGGTGACGGCCTCCGTGCCGGAGGCGGGCGTCACCACGCAGCGCGTCAGGGCGTAGGTGGCGCCGCCCCTTTTGAAGTAATACCCCGCGTGCTCCCCGGCGTTTTCGGCGGTGACCTCCACCGGGGACCCCGCGGGCTGGACGCCGCCCACCTCGTCGGCGGCCATGCGGGGGTACATCTGATAGCCCGTCCCCAGCCCGTAGTCCGTCATCAGGAGCTTTTCGCTGCCCTCCCGGACGTGGGCGATGTACGCGGAGAGAAGCCCCGCCACGTTCCGGCTCCCGGGCCGCTTCTTCAGGGCCCCGCCGGAGGTCACCCGGAAGTTGCGCATCCTGGAGGCCTCCCCCGGCTTCAGCGCCGCCTCCCCCTCCGGCGATTCGTTGACTCCCCGCCAGACGGAGATGTTGAAGATCTTCTCCGATATATTGGTAGGTACAGAAGCCATCAGATCACCTCCTCGCTGAGGGCGTCCACCGTCACGAGCACCGTCACCTTCTGGGTCCCGATGACGGCCCCGCCCCGGAATTTGACGCGCACGTCGAACTGCACGGAGTCGTCCGCCGGCAGCTTGAAGGTGTCCTCCTGGGTCAGCGGCATGTGGAAATACCCGCTCCCGGCGTCGTATGTGACCTCCTCCGGGTAGACCTTCCGCACCTCCCCGGTCCGGAGCTCCACCGCCTCCACGTCCTCCACCGCCACCGGCTGCCCGTTCAGCAGTATCCGCACCGGTATGACGCACGCGTCCCCCTGTTTTATCTTGAAATTCGTCCTGTTCATCTTGTCCTCCTCCCGTCATGTGTAGCTCAAATATTCCTCCCCGGCCTCCCCGCCCAGGAGGTACTCCGCCCCGGGGTCTGGAGCCGTCTCCCCGGGCCTCTCCGCCGGGGCCACCCGGGATACGCAGTAATACCGCAGCGCGTCCACGGTGTGGGTGACGTCGTGGGGCTCCCGGGCGGCGTCGTTGGGGTCCTCCTCGTCGGCCTGTATCGCCGTGAGGTCCCGGATGAGCCGCTGGCAGCTCCGGAAGATCACCAGCCCCGGCCGCCCGGACGCGTCCGGGGAGAGCCTGTCCTTGATCATCATGTGCCCCTGCACCCGGTTGTTGTCCGCCCGCGTCAGCGCCACGCCGCAGCTCCGGAAGATCTCCTCCATGGTCCTGCCCGTGTCCTTCTGGGTGCTCCACAGGTCCGGCGGGGCGAAGGTGGCGTCGATGTCCTCCCCGGGCAGCGTCCGCTCCAATATCCCCTTTGCCGCGTCCCGGACGATGAGCCGTTCCCGCGTCCACTCCCGGTAGACGTAGCTCCGCCCCTCCCCGTCCACGGCGATCCAAAGGACCGCCAGCATGTCCAGCCCATAGTCCAGCGCCCGGTACCGCCGCCAGTGCGGGGGGATTTGAAAGTCCGCCGCGGTGTGCCTGTCCCGCCGGAACTCGTCAAAGTAGCACCCCCCAAGGGCGTCCCAGTCCCCGTAGCGGTAGGCCCGGCGGACGTTCTCCGGCATCTGGGACAGCATCTCCAGATACCGCGGGGAGCTCTCCAGCAGGAATCTGTTGTCCTCCACCGTGGCGGGGATGAAGGTGTAGTCCGCCGGGTCCTCGTCCCCCTCCGGGTTTTGGGGGTCCCGGCGGTAGTCCCGGTCGATGAAGAGCCGCTTGACCCACCGGTGCCCCACCCCGCCGGGGTTGCAGGTGAGGTACATGCGCTTGTCGAAGGGGCTGACGCCCCTGAGACACCCCTTTAAGTAGTTGAAGCTGCGCTCCGTGAACTGGGTGGCCTCGTCGATGAAGATCCAGTCGAACTCCTGCCCCTGGTACTCGCTCTCCGACCGGTCGCCTGCCCAGTGTCCGAATTTGATAGTGGAACCGTTAAAAAATGTCATTCGTCTAACCGACGCGGTGTACGTCCCTATCTCCTCGGGCACTGAGCAGACGATGGGCCGGATGTGGTTCTCCTCCAGCTCCGGATACGTCCTGCGCATGATGAGGATGCGTATCCCCGGGTTCACAATGGCCCCGCCCACCGCCTTCGTCCGGACGGCCCAGGTCTTCCCCCCGCCCTTCGCCCCGCCGTAGGCCACGAACGCGGTGCGGGCCATGAAAAACGCCTTCTGCTTTTCGCTGGCCGTGCCCATGTCCCAGACGGCCTCCTCCCCCATTTTTCTCCCCCCTCTTTGAATTCTCCCTCTACCTCATGGCCTCGGCCCCGCCGACGCCGTCCAGGATCACCCGGATCTGGCCTTGCCCGGACCGGGGTTCCTTCTCCACGAAGCCCCCGTTCTCCGGCTGCTTCAGGTTGAGCACCGCAAAGCCGGTGCTTTTCGGGTCCCTCCGGCCCATGTCCAGCCAGTAGAAGGTCTTGTACTCCCTCCAGCGCCTGGCGGCCCGGAAGCGCAGAAGCCCGTCTCCCTCAAGCTCCCCGCCCCGGCGCAGGACCTCCTCGCCGGCGGCGATGTACTCCTCCAGCCGCTCCTCGGATATGTCCGTGTATTTGTGGAGCAAAAACCCCACCGGCGGCTCGCCGCTCTCCTGGCAGTACGCGACGCACCTGTCCACGGCCTCCAAAAGGGCCGCCGCGCCCTGGCCGCTCTCCCCCATTTTCTCACCCCCTTTTCACCTCAAGACCCATGAGCTCCATGAGCTCCCCGTCGGAAAGCCCCATGAGCTCCTCCCTGGCGCAGTCGCCGCACACGACCCGCGCCCCGTCCGTGCCGTACTCCTCCCCGCGAAAAAGCTCATTTTTGCACACCGAGCACACGATTCCGGCGTACTCCGGCTCCCGGGGCTCCGGCTCCGGCGCCGCAAAGCGCCGTCTCCAAGTATATTTCTCCCTGATTTTCACCCCTTTTCCGGCAAAACAGTTGACATTTCGGAATTACTTCGGTATAATGCAGATGTAAGGCGCCGTCAAGCGATGCAAACCGAGGCGTTTCCGAAGTATATCCCCGCTTTTGCCCCCGATTTTCGCACCGGAACTTTCGCAATTCTCAAGTATTTTCCTTAAGAATACTTCGGTTTCCTGTGCGAACATGTGCATTATACTTCGGATTACTTCGGTTGTCAAGTAAAATCCGAAGTAATCCGAAGTATTTGTAGGAGTGAACAAAAATGTACGAAATTTTTGTGCAGCTTTGCAGATCCCGCGGCATCAGTTCCTATCAAGTCTCTAAGGAGGCCGGCGTGGGCCAGTCCACCCTGGCCGACTGGAAAAACGGCTCCACCCCCCGGGACACCACGCTCCAAAAGATCGCCGACTACTTCGGCGTGACCCTGGCGTATTTAAAGGGCGAGGCCCCGGCCGAAAAGCCCGCCCCCGCGCCCCAGGACGAGCCCACGGCCTCCGAGCTCATGGAGTATCTGGAGATGCTCCGCAGCCGCTCCGAGTGCCGGATGCTCTTCTCCCTGGCCAAGGACGCCACGGAGGAGGACGTGCGCCGGGCCGTGGCGGTCATCGAGGCGCTCCGGCGCGAGGGGGGCAAGCCGTAAGTGTGGACCCCGGACTACTACGTGCGCCTGGTGGATCTGGACACCCCCAGGGTGGACGGCGTCACCGTGGTCAACAGCGACGGGAGCTTTGACATCTATATAAACCGCTCTCTCAGCCTCCGCCGCCAGCGGGAGTGTCTGGAGCACGAGCTGCGCCACGTCCGCCGGGAGCACTTCTACTCCGACCGCCCGGTGGAGTCCCTGGAGCGGGAGGCCCGGGGACTGCCCGTCCCGGAACTCATAAACGTCTTTGACCTCCCCGACCCCGCCCTCATCCCCCACTTCGCCTCCTTAGACGCCCTCCACGCCTACGTCAGCGCCCTCACCCTCCGCCTCCGCGGCGAAAAACAGCAAAAAAACAGCGCGGTATGACAGAACATCATACCGCGCTTAATCTGTCGGAAAAGCCCTGGCGGGCTTTTCCGACAAGGGGAACATGCGGGAAATTTTTCTGAATTCTGCGGAATTCAGAAAAATTTCCCTGCTGTTTTGCTCCGCGCACGGCCCGGAGGGCCGCACAGCGACTCGCTAAGAGCCGCCCTACGGGCGGTTGCTCGCTTGCATGACGCCTGCGGGCGTCAACTCCGCAAAACAAAAGGGATTTTTTCCAAGGCACATGTCCTTGGAAAAAATATTGAATTTGAGTTTTTGGACAAGCTGAGCGCGGTATGACAGAACATTATACCGCGCTCGCTATTATTTGCAGGTTATTTACTTATTTCTCCTCCCCGTCCTGCTGCTGCGGGTCCTGGGGGGTGGTGTCGGTGCTTTGGGCGTACTGCGGGTTCTGAACGTACTCATTTTGGGTGTACTCATTTTGGGCGTACTCGCTTTGGACATACTGCCCGTTCCCGGTGTACTGCCGGCGGCGCTTTGCCTTGGCCTGGCGGCAGTACTTCACCGTGACGACAGCGGCCAGGCCGCCCAGGGCCGCCACGATCACGATCACCGGCAGAGCCACCACGATGCTCTTGAAAAGTCCGGCGAAGAAGCTGCCCACGTCCTCCAGGGTATTTTTAAAGCCGTCGCCGATCTGCTGCCAGTAGGTCCTGTGGGGCTCCACCACGCGCTTATACTCCTCCACCTCCCGGACGGTGACGTCGATGGAGCTGTAATCCACCTCATTCTGCCAGTTGCGCAGCGTGGACTCCAGCGCCTCGAGCTGGTAGCGGACCTCGGAAAGGCGCGATTCGATCTCGATCATCTCGCTCACCGTCTCGCACTTCTCCAGCATGGCCAGGAGCCGCTCCTGCTCGATCTCGTAGGACTTGACCCGGGCCTCGGTGTCGTAGTAGCGCTCGGTGATGTTTTCGGTGTAGACGTTGGAGCTCACCACGGCCCCCACGGTCCCCAGCTCGTCCTTCATATCGGTGAAGGACTCCACGGGCACGCGGATGGTGAAATATGCCCTGCGGTAGGTCTGATAGCCCCCCGCCGTCTCGCTGTAGCTGCGGCCGGAGACGCTGGAGCTCTCCAGGAACGCCCCGTATTTTCTCAGCATCCCCTCCACCGAGTCCACCGCCGCGTCGAAATCCACCGTCTCGATGTCCACATTGGCGGAGTAGATGATCTTCTCGGATAAGCTCCTGTTGGGCTCGACGGCGCCCGCCACGTCCTCCATCACGCCGTCCCAATTGTCGCCGTCCCAGCTCCCGGAGCCGGGGGCCGTCATGTCCCCCGCCTCGCCGACGGCGCCGTTCCAGTTATCCCCGCTGAAGGCGCCCGAGCTCCCGCAGGCGCACAGCGCAAGACACAGCGCCAGGGCCAAAATGATCGCGAAAAGCCTCTTTTTCATGGTGATCCTCCTTCTTCCCTTTTGATAATGACAGGATGCGCTGCCGTCTAAAATCAAGGATACTATCCTCTCTGCGGATATTATACCATACCCGCGAAGCGGGGATGGTATAATCGCCATGTTTTTCGGTTCCCGGCGAAGCCGGGGAGAAAAACGGCGTTAAATCCAGGATACTATCCGCTCTGCGGATAGTATACCATTTTGACGGTTTAAATGGGAAGAAGGTTCCATGTTTTTTTCAAAAAATCTCCGAAAATTCGGCGTTTTTACCAAGCTCCGCCTCTATTTTCAAAAGCCGGTTGTATTTCGCGGTCCTCTCGCCCCGGCTGGGCGCGCCGGTCTTTATATAGGGCGCGTTCACCGCCACCGCCAGGTCCGCGATGGCGGTGTCCTCCGTCTCCCCGGAGCGGTGGGAGATGACGGGCGTATATCCGGCGCGCTTGGCCGTCTCCACGGCCCGGAGCGTGCTGGTGAGGTCGCCGATCTGATTCATCTTGATGAGCACCGCGTTGGCCGCCCCCAGCTCCACGCCCCGGCGGATGCGGCGGGCGTTGGTGACAAAGAGGTCGTCCCCCACCAGCATCACCCGGCCGCCCAGGGCCTCCGTCAGCTCCCGCCAGCCGTCCCAGTCCTCCTCCCCCAGTCCGTCCTCAACGGACAGGATGGGGTAGCGCTCCGTCCAGCTCCTCAGCCGTTCGATGAGCTGCCGTCCCGTCAGCCGCTCCCCGCGCTTCGGCAGGTAATACTCCCCGTCCTCCGTCCGCCACTCACTGGCCGCGGCGTCCAGGGCGAACATGAGGTCCCGCCCCGGCTCGAAGCCCGCGCTCCTGACGGCCTCGGTCAGGAGCCCCAGCGCCGCCTCGTCGGACTCCAGCTCCGGCGCGACGCCGCCCTCGTCCCCCACGCCGGCGGCGCCGGAGAGCCGCGTCAGCACGTGAAACACCTCCGCGCACATCCGCACGGCGTCGGAAAAGCTCCCGGCCCCCACCGGCACCAGCATAAATTCCTGCACGTCCAGGGAATTTCCCGCGTGGGCGCCGCCGTTGATGACGTTCATCATGGGCATGGGCAGCCGCGCCGCCCCCACGCCGCCCAGATACGCCCACAGCGGCAGCCCCAGGCTCGCCGCCGCGGCCTTGGCCGCCGCCACGGAGGAGGCCAGCACCGCGTTGGCCCCCAGGCGCGACAGATTCTCCGTACCGTCCAGCTCCCGAAGCACCCTGTCCGTCTCCGCCTGGTCCAGGGCGTTGGCGCCCCGGAGCGCCCGGCTGATCTCCCCGGATACGCTCTCCGCCGCGCCCAGCACCCCCTTGCCGCCGTAGCGGGCCGGGTCCCCGTCGCGGCGCTCGTGGGCCTCAAACGCCCCGGTGGACGCCCCGGACGGCGCCGCCGCCACCCCCAGCGCCCCGTCCTCCAAAAGGACCTCCGCCTCCACGGTGGGATTCCCGCGGGAGTCCAGTATCTCCCGCCCCGTCACCGAGCAAATTCCGATATACTTTCTCATATATACCTCCATTGGTCAGAATATGCCCTTAGTATGCCAAAAAAAGGCCCATTTAAGCCCCAATGTCATGAAGTTAAGCAAAATCTGAGCCTCATACGCACCTGGAACGGTGCAATTATTGAAAATCCCAAATCAACGCGACACCCCACAATCTCGCTGTACGGGCCGCCGCCCACAGCGGCCCATTCGCGAGGGCCGGGGCAAAAGCGAAAAGCGTCCCCTCCGCTCTCAGGCGGCAACCTCTTTTTTCCCGCATATACTGTACCGAACAACGGCGTTCGCCCCCAGGGTGAGCGCCCTTTTTTCAGGAGGTACAGTATCATGTGCGGTATCGCGGGGCAGGTCGGCGGGGATGTCCGCCCGCTTCTGCCCGTATTTGTAAAAATGCAAAACGTCCTCTCCCGCCGCGGGCCGGACCAGAGGGGGATGGCCGTCTTTGACGGCGCGGCCCTCATCCACGCGCGCCTTTCGGTGATGGACCCGGAAAACGGCCGCCAGCCCATGCGCTTCGGCCCCTTCACCATCGTCTACAACGGCGAGCTCTACAACACCCCGGAGCTTAGATCGGAGCTCGAAGCTCTCGGGCACCGCTTCGAAACGCGCTCCGACACCGAGGTGGCCCTCCACGCCTACGCCCAGTGGGGGGAGGCGTGCGCGGAGAAATTCAACGGCATCTACGCCTTCGCCGTGTGGGACGAGGCGCGGCGGCGCCTCTTCCTCTGCCGGGACCGGATGGGGGTGAAGCCCCTCTTCTACGCCCTCCGGGGTCCAGCCCTCATCTTCGCCTCGGAGCTGAAGGCCCTTTTGCTCCACCCCAACATAGCTCCCGCGCTGGACCGGGAGGGCCTGGCGCAGATCATGCTCTTAGGGCCCGGGAGAGTGCCGGGGAGCGGGGTCTTCCGGGGCGTTTTCGAGCTTCTGCCCGGGGAATACGGGGTCTTTGAGGACGGGCGGCTGACCCTCCGGCGCTACTGGCGGCTCCGGGACGGGGAAAACCGGGACACCTTCCCGGAGGCGGCGGAAAAGGTCCGCGCCCTGGTGACGGACGCCATCCGGCGGCAGCTCGTCTCCGACGTGCCGGTGTGTACGTTCCTCTCCGGCGGCCTCGACTCCTCCCTCATCTCCTCCGTGGCGGCGGAGTACTACGGCGGGCATGGCGGGGAGCTCACCACCGTCTCCGTGGACTACCGGGACAATGAAAAATACTTCCGCGCCGGGAAATTCCAGCCCACCTCCGACCCCGCGTTCATCAAAAAAATGTGGGACTACCTCCCCGGGGAGCACCTGCTCACCGTCATCGACACGCCGGAGCTGGTCAGCGCCCTCTACGAGGCCGTCCGGGCCCGGGACCTTCCGGGGATGGCGGACGTGGACTCCTCCCTCCTGGTATTCTGCCGGGACATCAAAAAAAGCGCCACCGTGGCCCTCTCCGGGGAGTGCGCCGACGAGATCTTCGGCGGCTACCCCTGGTATCGGGACCCCACCGTCCGGGAGCGGGAGGGCTTCCCCTGGGCCCAGTCCACCCTCTGGCGGGCGGGGTTTTTGAAGGAGGGGGTCCTGGGCGGCATCGAGCCCTTTGAGTTCGTGGACAGCTGCTACCGCCGGACCGTCAGCGAAAGCGACATCCTCCCCGGCACGTCCCCCCTGGAAAAGCGGATGAAGGAGATGATGAATCTCAACGTGGACTGGTTCATGCAGACGCTTCTTGACCGCAAGGACCGCATGAGCATGTGGAGCTCCCTGGAGGTCCGGGTGCCCTTCTGCGACCACCGCATCGCCCAGTACCTCTACACCGTGCCCTGGGAGTACAAGGACCACAACGGCTATGAAAAGGGCCTTCTCCGGGAGGCCATGCGCGGGTATCTCCCGGAGGAGGTCCTCTGGCGCAAGAAAAGCCCCTACCCCAAGACCCACAACCCCTCGTACCTGGCGGCGGTGAAGGCGGAGCTCGAGGCCGTCCTCGCCGACTCCGCCGCCCCCATCCACGAGCTGGTCCGCCCCGAGGCCCTGCGGGAGCTCATGGCCTCCGACGTCTCCACCCCCTGGTACGGCCAGCTCATGACCACCCCCCAGACCGTCGCCTGGTTTTTGCAGCTCAACTACTGGTTGAAAACCTATAAGGTGGAAATGATTTGATTTTTTCCCGCCGGCTCTGTGTCAACGCGCGCCCCCGGGCATAGGATATACCGCGGATGTCTCCTCCGCCTCCCGCTCTTCGACGGTGTGGAGGTGTGAAAATGCTTAAGAGGAAGATATTGCCGCGCCGCGTCATCCCGGTGGTCCTCGGCGTGTCGCTTATGCTGCTTTTGACCTCCTCCCAGGCCCGCGCCTACGGGCGGTGCGAGCATCTGCACATGGAGATCGTTGTCACCGCCGAGCCGGAAAACCACCGCTTCCGTGAAGCGGAGGTCTGTTCCGACTGCGGCCTTGAGCTTGAGGACTATTACGCCGCCCGGGCGTACCTGGAGGGCAGCGCCTTCACGGCGGACGGACGGCCCCACGCGCCGGAGCTCGTGGACCTCTCGGACCCGGGGGTGGAGGTCGCCGCCCGCTTCGGCCTCACCGCCGGAGCTCTGGAGCCGGGCGCTCCCCCGGCGGTCGCCGGGCCCGGCGTCTACACGCTCTGGTATGAGGTGACCTACACCTACTGGACCTGCTCCTTCACCGAGTCCGGCGCCTTCAGCTTCACCCTGACAGCCCCGGAGCCGGAGCCGGAGCCTGAACCCGAACCCGAGCCGGAGCCTGAACCCGAACCCGAGCCGGAGCCTGAGCCCGAGCCGGAACCCGAGCCGGAGCCCGAGCCTCAACCCGAGCCCCAACCGGAACCCGAATCTGAGCCCCAACCCGAACCTGAGCCTGAACCGGAACCCGAGCCCGAACCCGAGCCCCAACCGGAGCCCGAACCCGAGCCCCAACCGGAACCTGAACCCGAGCCCGAACCGGAACCTGAACCCGAGCCCGAACCGGAACCTGAACCCGAGCCTGAGCCCGAACCCGAGCCCCAACCGGAACCCGAACCTGAACCTGAGCCCGAACCTGAGCCCGAACCCGAGCCTGAACCCGAGCCTGAACCCGAGCCCGAACCCGAACCCGAGCCCGAACCCGAACCCGAGCCCGAGCCCGGACCCCAACTTGACCCCGAATCCGAGCCCCACCCCGCCCCCGTTCCAACGCCGCGGGCGGCGCCGCTTTTTAGATTCGTCTACGGCGACGGCAGCCTCATGCGGCCCGGGGACCCGGTGACCCGCGCGGAGCTTGCCTGCATGGCGGCACGGATAGCCGAAGTCCTCCTGCCCCGGGACAGCCTGCCCCGGGCGCTCCCCGCCTTCGCGGACGTGCCCAAGGGGACCTGGTTTTCCCGGTGTGTCCCCCTGGCGGCGGCCTTGGGCGTCGTCACCGGGGACGGCGGCGTCTTTGACCCCGGCGGGCCTGTCCGCGGCGCGCAGCTTTCGGCGGCGGCGCGGAGGCTGGCTTCGCTTTTGGGGCTGCCCAAATACGACCTCGACCTCCCCCCGGTCCCCGGTAAGGCGGTCACCCGGGCCCAGGCGGTGGAGGCGCTGTGCCGGGCGCTGGGCTGGGGGCCGCTCCTGGCCCTTGTAGAGCCCGGAGCGCCCGACTACCCGGACGTCCCCGTGGACAGCCCCGACTACCCCGCCATACACCTGGCGTCCGGCGGCGTGATCTGACAAATCAAAAACCGGCGCGGCCCCGTTCTGGGACCGCGCCGTGTTATTTTGCCTCTATTATCCTTTAGCTCTCGGAGCTGTCGTATGAGCGCTGCTTCTGGCTGAAAACGGCGGTGACGAGATCGGCCGCTCCCGTGATAATCAGGGCCACGGCGGTGAACACCCACAGGGTGTGGCGCACCCGGAAGGGATTGGACAGGACCACGACGGCGATGAGGATGGACAGCGCCGCCGCGACGGCGGAGGACTGCCACATGCCGCGCTTGAGCCTGATCATGTCCACCGTCCACTGGAGCTTCACGATGCCCGTCAGCGCCGCCGTAAGGCCGTAGAGGACGGTGATGGGCATGAATTTGGTGACGATCCAGCCGGCCTTGTAGATGAACAGGACGCCCAGCGCCAGCTCCACCAGCCCCCGGGTCAGCTCCTGGCTCAGCGCCGCCTCCTCGGGGTCCATGCGGAAATAGGCCAGCGTGGCCAGAGCCCCGACAACGCACAGCAGGATGCCCAGGCCCCGAATCATCGCCTCGGTGAACGTCTCCGGGTCGATGAGCAGCACCACGCCCACCGCCACCTCGCAGGCGCAGACGATGAGCTTTCCGCCCATTCTTTTAAGCTTCTCCATAATAGATCCTCCTATTTTGTTTTTTTCGCTTCTATTTTTGCCTCCATGAACCCCCGAAGGTCCTCCAGGTCCCCGTGGGGGAGATTCCGGAGCCTCCCGGCGGCGTCAATGAGGCACGGCGTCAAAATAAATACCTCCATCCCCGCCCCTATCGCCCCGGCGTCGTCGGAGGTGTCGTTTCCCACCATCAGGGTCTGGGCCGGGTCCATGTCCAGCTTTGCGGCGATCTCGGTAAAGTAGAGGGGGTTTGGCTTGCAGAAGCGGGAGTTTTCATAGGTGGTGATGAGCTCGAAGTCCCCCGGCTCCAGCCCCGCCCAGGCGATTCGGGCCTCGGTGGCGATGCGCGGGTACACGGGATTTGTGGCCAGGGCCACGCGGACGCCCCGCTCCCGCAGCCATTTCACGGCCTCCGCGGCCTTGGGCGTATACCCGCACAGGGCCCGGGCCCTGTGAAAATCCGTGCGGTAGAAGTCGTCCATCTCCTCCCGGTCCCCGGGGGCGACGGGGCAGACAGGCTGGAAGGCCTCCCAAAAGCGCTCCTCGTTGGTCCCGGAGCCGTCGTTTTTCACCATGGCCTCAATGCCCGCCCATAGCCCCCGGACGAGCCTCTCGGGGGCCATGCCCCGGCGGGCCATACGGGCGGCCAGCAGCTTTATGTATCCCTCCACGAATTTATCCTGGTCCATTGGGAGCAGCGTCCCGTCCAGGTCAAAGAGAACGTTTTTAAGGTGACGGGAGTCGAACCCGCGCCGCTCCACGCGGGCCCTTTTCGGTGCTTTTCCGTTTGTCGTCGTTGCCTTGCGTCAGCAAGGCTGCCTCCTCCGCGCGGAAAATCACTCGAAAATTGCTCCGCGTGGAGTGCGCAGCAGTTTCTGGCGAGCGGATTTGTGTCCAGGCAAGGAAAAGTCCGCAGGGAATACTTCCGTATTGTCAAGGACTTTGACGCCGCATGGGCGCAAATCCGCTCGTCAGAAACCGACGCGCGTTCGACTCCCGTCACCTTAATCATAGCGGCTCCTTTTTATATGTCCTTATTATCATACACCGATTTCCCAAAAAAGGCAAGAGGGATTGACAAGCGGCCGCGGTCTGCTGTATTATTGCGGTAATGAAATTTATTTTGATCAGGGGGAGTAAAAATGGACAAAGCCGAATATAAACAGATGTGCGAGTCCCACGGCCTCCGGATGGTTTCGGACATCCGCGCGGTGGGTATGGAGCGCGGGTATCTGACGGTGGTCCAGTACGCTGGCAAAAACAGCGTCTCCGTGAGCCTTCCCGCCCAAAAGGGCGACCGGAAGACGTATGCCAAGGAGCTGAAGGCCAAGCTCCGGGAGGCTTTCGGCAAAAGCGCCTCCGCCGCCTGGGCGGACCAGGGCTACGTCACCGTTTTCCTGAACACCAAGGACATCCCCGACGTCTACTGCCAGGGCGTCACCGCGGCGCTGGACATCCTGAAAAATCTGGGCTTCACCGTCCCGGATAGCTGCTCCGTGTGCGGAAAGTCCGGCTGCGACTGCGCCGTTCCCCGGGGCGCCGCCTACACGCCGGTACACCGCGCCTGCCTGGAGGGCTCCGTTGCCGGCGCCCAGGCCAAGGCGGAGAAGAACGCCCGGGGCGGCAGCTATCTTTTAGGCGCGCTGGGCGCTTTTCTGGGCGCCGTGGTGGGCGTGCTGCCCTCGGCTCTCACCATCCTCGTGGCCCAGAGGATCTACGTGCTCCTCTTCATAATCATCCCCCTGGCCAGCTACGCCGGATACAGGCTCCTGAAGGGCAGGATGAACTACGTGGCCCTCATCCTCTCCATCGTTTTCAGCGTCCTGGGCGTGTATCTTTTGAATTTCGCCGTACAGCTCTACTACGTGGCGGACTACTACGCCATCTCCTTTTCCGACGCCATGTCCCTGGTCCCGGCGATGCTGGGCGACCCGGAGATGTGGCTGGAGATCTCCAAGGACGAGGACTTTATAAAGTGCATCCTCTTCGTGGCGGTGGGTATCTTCCTGGCCTGGGGCCAGATCTCCCGCACCAGCAAGACCGACGTGAAGGACGCCCAGGGCGTCCTCTCCTCCGCCGTCCCCTACGGCCAGCCCCAGCCGGACGGATTTGCCTACGACCCGGCGGACTACCTGCCCGACAGCGGAGATACGAATTACGAGGTGAAGTAAAATGAACGAAATGGTCAAGGCTGTGCTGCTCTTCATCGTGGGCCTGGTGTGCCTCATCAAGGGCGGCGACTGGTTTGTGGACGGCGCCACCGGCATCGCCCGGAGGTTCCGTCTGCCGGAGCTTTTGATCGGCGCCACGGTGGTGTCCATCGGCACCACGCTCCCCGAGGTCATGGTTTCCACCACCGCCGCCATCGAGGGCAGCGGCTCCATCGCCTACGGCAACGCCATCGGCTCCGTCATCTGCAACACGTCCCTCATCGCCGCCATCACCGTGGCGGCCAAGCCCGGGAGCGTGGACAAAAAGGCCCTGCGCACGCCCGTCCTCTTCTTCTTCGCCGCGGCGGTCTTCTACGCCTTCATCGCCTACACCACCGGCGAGTTCACCCGCCCCGTGGGGCTGGTGCTCCTGGCGGGCTTCGTGGTGTACATGGTCCTCACCGTCCTCCAGATGAAGGGCGCCAAGGACGCCCCCGCCCAGCCCGGGGAGGACAGCGGCGAAAAGGAGCACTCCGCCATCGTGGACGTGGCGCTTCTCGTCGTGGGCGCGGCCCTCATCGCCGTGGGCGCCAAGCTCCTGGTTGACAACGGCACCGTCATCGCCCGGGGCCTTGGCGTACCGGAGACGGTCATCGCCCTGACGTTCGTGGCCCTGGGGACCTCCCTTCCGGAGCTGGTCACTGCCATCACGTCCCTGGCCAAGGGCCACGGGGCGCTGTCTCTGGGCAACGTCATCGGCGCCAACCTCTTCAACTTAGTGCTGGTATCCGGCATGGCCGTCACCGTGGGGCCCTTCCACATCCCCGAGGAGGCCCAGGTCTTCGGCCGCAACGCCAGCCTCGTCATGGACATCCCCGTGATGTTCGCCGTGATGCTCCTGCTCACCGTCCCGGCGCTTCTGCGGGGCAAGCTCTCGCGCCTCCAGGGCATCGTGCTGCTGCTCATCTACGCCGGCTTCTGCGCCATGCAGTTCACCATGTAAAACTCTCAAAAAAAACCTCCCGGAGCGCATCGGCGCTCCGAGACGTCAGTTTGTCCAAAAACTCAAATTCAATATTTTTTCCAAGGACATGTGCCTTGGAAAAAATTCCTTTTGTTTTGCGGAGTGTACGGCCCTGCGGGCCGTGCGCGGAGCAAAACAGCAGGAAAAATATTCTGAATTTCGCAAAATTCAGAATATTTTTCCGCACGTTCCCCTTGTCGGAAAAGCCCGTCAGGGCTTTTTCGACAGGTTATCTTCCCGGAGCGCGTCGGCGCTCCGGGAATTTTTATCGGCAGCCAAACTCCTTGGCGTATAGGGCGTCGCTGATGATGTCGGGGAACGTCGCCGGCGTGACGGCGCCGGCAAACAGCCTCCGCGCCAGCTCCCTGGCGCTCTCCGGGTCGGCGTATACGTCCCGCGCCTCCACGCGCTGACCGCCGTCGCGCTCTATGAAGGCCCCGTATCTTATGTACTCAGCGCCCTCAACGCTGACGGTGCTCTCGGTGACGCCATAGGCAGTCCCAACGCCGCAGACCTGGCCGCGGCACAGCGTAGTATAACTTGTTTTCATATCGGTTCCTCCCTCGTTTATTTTGGCCGCGCCCCACTTTCGGGAAACCGGCCTTGCGCCATTGTCAATTCGAAAATTATGTATTTTCCGAATTAATTTACGGTAAGTATATTATCCGCCATTTCTTATGAAATTTCCACTAAAACCGTTCATCAAATTCCGACATGTTTCGACACGCGTAAAAAAAGAACGGGAAGAGCCCGCGGCCCTTCCCGTTCTTTGTCATTGTCTTTTCAGGAGTCCTTTTCCAGGTAGCTCTCCACCAGCTCCTGCAGGAGCTCGTCGCGGTCGATGCGGCAGATGAGAGCCCTGGCGTTGTTGTAGTTTGTGATATAGGTGGGATCCTCCGACAGGATATACCCCACTATCTGGTTTATGGGGTTGTAGCCCTTAAGCTTCAGCGAATCATAAACCGAGGATAATATCTCCCGGGTACCTATTTTTTTGTCAACTACATCAAACTTCCTGGTCAGATCAAGGTCATCCATGTCCGAATCCCTCCTTGCCTCTATGATTTGCCCTTGAGCCTCAATATATCAATTATAGCAAAAAAAATCGCGGTGTAAAGTAAAAAACATCATTTTTCGTCAAAAAGTTTTTTTGCCATCTAAATGACCGCGCCGTCCCGGAGCCTGAAGAGCATGAATTCCCGCCCGGCCATGGAGGCGGCGGTGCCGAAGCGGAAGACCGGTATCATCGGGAACGGCCCGGAGGGCGTCCAGGGGAACGCCAGCAGCGTATCCGGCCCCTCAAACCGCACCCAGGCCTCCCCGGCCCTGGCGGCGGCCTCCCGGAGCGCGGGGTCGGCGAAGTGCCTGGCCGGGTCCGGCTCCAGATACCACCCCTCCTCCGCCGCGGGGACGGGGGAGGGCCCGCTTCCGGCCTCCGCGTCCGTTTCCGCCTCCGGAACAGTCTCCGCCTCCGGGATGGCCTCCTCCGAAACAGCCTCCGCCTCCGGGATGACCTCCTCCAAGACGGCCTCCGCCTCCGGGATGACCTCCTCCGTGACGGCCTCCTCCGGGGCGGAGCGTGCCGCCACGGAGGCGAGATTCGCCCCCGGCTCCGTGAGCACGCCCCGGGCGGAGCTCAGGTCAAAGCCCCCCAGCTCCAGCCGCGTCAGCGTCCTTTTGAGCCTGAGCCTCCCGCCCTCCGGCGCCGGGATGCCCAAGCTGCGCGCCTCTCCCCCGCTTATGAGGGAGAGGCGCGTGACGGACGCGCTCTCGCCCCCGGTATATTCAAACAGGGTCCTGGGCCCCAGGGCGGTGACGGCGATGGTCCCCGCCGGCGCCCCGTCCAAAGTAAAAACGTCGATCGTTCTTTCCATATGACGGCCTCCAAACAAAAAAATACCCGGACGTAGGAGTATACGTCCGGGCAGTCTCAAGTATTCCCTTTATTGGGCGGGGTCCTCCACGGTGTATTCGCCGCGGATGAGGATCTTCGTGAAGTCCTCCAGCGCCCTGACGCCGTTGCCGTTGATGGTGACCATGTACATGTGGTTGGTGGAGAGGACCACGCCCTCGTCGCCGACAGTCTCGGAGCCGGCCTCGTCGATGAGCCTGGGGTAGTCCGGGCCCACGGACTCCACGGAGCCAATGCGGGGCATGATCTCGGTGCCCACGCCGCAGACCACCGTCTGTCCGGCGTTCAGCGTCAGCACCGCAAAGCCCGAGGGCTCGGTGCTGCCCTGGGAGGGGTCGGTGACATCCCCGGAGATGCCCAGCTCTTGGGCCATGGCCGTCAGGCGCTCATCCAAAATCGCGCCCAGCTCCTCCTTGATGGCGGGGGTCACCGTCTCATTTAAATAGCTCAGCGTCACCAGGGGATCGTCCTGGGAGCCGTAGCTCGACGACACCGCCATGGTGGTGAGGCCGGAGACAACAGCCACCGCCACGATAACGGCAATACCGATTGCGAACATTCTTCCCTTTTTCATCTTATGTAGCTCTCCTTGTCTCCCGCGCGCCCGCGGGCTTCCGGAGGGGGGCGCGCCCCCTCCGGCTTTTTTCTTATCCGTGCAGTCCGAAGCTCACGGCAATGGCGTCGTCCACCTTGTTCATGAGCTCGTCGTTGACCCTGCCCATACGCTCCCGGAGCCTGCGCTTGTCGATGGTGCGTATCTGCTCCAGCAGCACCACCGAATCCCGCGTCAAGCCGAAGGAGCGGCCCTCCAGCTCGATGTGCGTGGGGAGCCGGGCCTTGCCTATCTGTGAGGTTATCGCCGCGGCGATGACCGTGGGGCTGTGCTTGTTGCCGGTGTCGTTCTGGACAATAAGTACAGGCCGCATACCGCCTTGCTCGGAGCCCACCACGGGGCTCAGATCGGCGTAGTAGATGTCTCCTCTTTTAACTGCGCTCGGCACTCTCTTCACTCTCCGACGAATTTATAGTCGTCCGGCACGCGTTTCTATGTACCGGACTACCATAATTCTTTCACAAAGCAGAGTAATTTATACAGCGCGGCAAAATTACCCGGGCGGTTTTTTTACATCGCCCATTAACAGAGTATGCAGTCTCAGGGGAAAATGTTATCATACGTACACCCTGGGCACCCGCTTGCTGACGGAGCACAGGAGCTCGTAGGGGATGGTCCCGGCCCTGGCGGCCAGGTCCTCCACGCTCTGGGCCTCCCCGAAGATCTCGATGAGGCTCTCCAGATTGACCTCCGGCAGGTCCGTTAAGTCGATCATGCACATGTCCATGCAGATTCTCCCCCGCTGGGGCGCGGGGCCGGACCCGGTGGCGAAGGAGCAGTTATTGGACAGGGACCTGAGAAGCCCGTCGGCGTAGCCGATGGGGATGACGCCCATGCGCGTGCGCCGTCCGGTGACAAAGGTCCCGCCGTAGCTCACGGGCAGGCCCCGGTCGATGTACTTGATGGTGGAGACGTGGGTCATGAGCCTCATGCACGGCCGGAGCCCCAGCCTTCCCCCGTCGCCGAAGCCGTAGAGCAAAAGTCCCGGCCGGACCATGTCCATGGCCGTCTCCTTATAGTTTACCACAGCGCCGGAATTTGCGCAATGGCGGATTTTGAAAGTTATGCCCTCTTTTTCAAGGGCCCCCAGGACATGCGTAAACAAGTCGAACTGCCCCAGGGTGTACGCCCTGGCCTCCTCCCCCGGCTCGTCGGAGACGGCGAAGTGGGTGTATATCCCCTCCGGCTCCAAAAAGGGCTGCACGCAGGCGGAGACGATATTGCGTATCCCCTGGTCAAAATGCCCACCGGCGGTGAGGAATCCCAAACGCGACATGCCCGTATCGACCTTGATGTGGACCCGGAGCGGCGAGCCCAGCCGCGCGGCCTCCCTGGAATACTCTATGGCCTTGGCCTCGCAGGTCACGGTCTGGGTCAGGTCCCGGGCTATGAGCTCCGGCACAAATTCGGCGGGGGTGTGGCCCAAAATGAGGACCGGCATTTTTATCCCGGCGTCCCGGAGCTCCGCCGCCTCGTCCAGGCAGGAGACTGCCAGATACTCCGCCCCCGCGGCCTCCAGCCGCCGGGACACCGCCACGGCGCCGTGGCCGTAGGCGTCGGCCTTCACCACGCCCAGAAATTTGCACCCCTCCGGCAGCGCCGCCCGGATGGTCCGGTAGTTGTGCTCGATGTTGTCGAGGCTTATCTCAGCCCAGGTCCTCTTTCGCAGGTCCATCTCTCTTCACTCCAGCATGAAATTATAAAAATCGCACCCGATGACGGCCCGGCCGTCCAGATACACTTCGCTCCTCAGGGGCAGCCCCGTGTTCCCGGAAAACCAGGTCCGGGACTCCACCCGGTCGCTGACGTGGAAAAGCGCCGCCAGGCACTCCTCCCCGGCCAGCTTTTCAAAGACCGCCTCGGTGACCAGCCCCTCCCGCCAGAGCCTGAGCAGCAGCGGCACCGCGTCCGCCGGCGTCAGCCCCTCCGGCAGGATCTCCCCTGTAAAGACCTCCGCCCCGTCAAAGGCGAGCCTGGTCCCCTCCCCGGAAAACCGCACCGTCACCCCGGCGATGATCTCCGGCTCCGACACGGTCATGACGCCCCCGGCGGCGTCCGAGGAGACGCTGACGCCGAAGTCGTATACCCGGTCGCCGTAGTCGGCCCGTATATCCGCGGTGAACAGGACCTGGCCGGCGGCGGCGAAGTCCGCCTGGATGTCCGCCGCCGCGCCCTCCGGGTCGGCGCCGGCGCCGCAGGCGCCCAGGGCGGCGGAGAGAAAAATTGCCAAAAACGCGCTGAAAAACCGGGAAATACGCAAGGAAACTCACCTCAGGACAGTTTTTAGACTCTCCGTCATGTCCGTGGGAGTCATGGCGTACTGCCCGAACTCCTTTGCGCACAGGTCCCCCGCCGCTCCGTGGTACCACACCGCCAGGGCCGACGCCCGCCCGGGGTCCATCCCCTGGCCCAGAAAGGCCAGGAGCATCCCCGCCAGCACGTCCCCGGAGCCCCCCGTGGCCATACCGGGGTTGCCGGTGGTGTTGACGACGCACACGCCGTCCGGCGAGGCGGTCACCGTCCTGTGGCCCTTCAATACCACCGTGACGCGGTGCCGGAGGGCAAATTCCCTGGCCGCGTCCTCCCGGGAAAGCCGGGAGAGGCCATCGGAGAGGCGCGCAAACTCCCCCTCGTGGGGCGTCAGTATAAGCGGACATGACAGCTTATCCAAACTATCTATATGCCGGGAAATCGCCGTTATGCCGTCGGCGTCCACGATGAGCGGGACCCGGGAATTTTCCAGGACCGCCCAGGTGAGCTCCTTCGCCCATTCGGACAGCCCCAGCCCCGGCCCCACAAGGCAGGCGTCGCACCCCCGGAGCCTCGGCAGGACCCGGGATAGCGCCCCCGGGAGCGTCTCCGGCAGGGGGAAGACCATGGCCTCGTCGTTTTTCACGGCCTCGATGCCGTAGATCTTCTCCGGAACGCCCAGAAACACCAGACCCGCGCCGGAGCGCACCGCCGCCCTGGCGGCGAAGGTGGGCGCGCCGGTGAAGCCCACGGAGCCGGCGATGATCAGCACCCGCCCGAAGTCGCCCTTGTGGGCCCTCTCGTCCCGGACGGGCAGACAGGCGTCCTGGGCGGTAAATTCATAGGTGTCCTCCGCTGTCCTCCGCATCCGCCGCCCTCCCTATGCCATGATTTTGCTTATTATAACACATGAGAGAAAAAAGGTAAAGCCCAAACCGCCCGCCCCTGTAAATCGGGGCGGGCGGTTTTTAGGTCAGATGTGGTTTTACTGTACGGATTCGATGACCTGGAGCTTATCGCCGCAGGCGTCCAGGATGGGCTGGCCGCCCACCACGCACACCCGGGAGGCCGGGAGCAGCGCGTCCAGCACGTCGGCGAATTCTCTCAGGTCCTCCCTGGAGGTGTGGAGCACCTGGCTGCGGACCTTTTGGAGGAAGTCGCGGCCGCGTCCGGCGAAGTACATGGCCGCGGCGCGGCTCTTCTCCTGCCGGGGGGTCATCAAGGGCTCCATGGAGCCGATGGTGGAGATGACGAATTTGTCCAGGCTCTCGCCGGAGTCCGCGAAGTCCCGGAGGACCTGGCCCACGCCGGCGAAGATGTCCAGGGACCCGGCGCAGTTGGGGTCGCGGTAGGAGGTGAAGCCCACCGTGCCCATGTCCTCCACGCCCATGTTGACGCCGTAGGCGCCGCCCTTGACGCGCACATTGTTCCAGAGGTAATCGAGGCTCAGGAGCTTCGCCGCCACGGCCATGCTGCCCTTATATTCGGCCCCGGCGTCGGAGAGCTTCGCCGCCCTGGCGGCAAAGCCGATGCCGGCGGGGATGGAGTAGCCCTCGGCGGGGTGCTCCGCCGGCGCGTAGGCCGCGCTCTCGCCCCGGACGCCGTGGGGAAGAAGCCCCAGGACCTCCGAAAGCCACTTCTCGTCGGTGCCGCCGGTGACGGACACCGTCACCCGCTCCCGGATAAAGACCCGGGCGGCCAGGGCGGCCAGCCTTGCGCACATGTCCGCCGTCTCAAAATCCCTCTCCGTCCGCTGGAGCCACCGGAGCTGGGCAAGGCCCCGCATGGCGTCGGACACCGCCGCCCGGGCCGTGAGCCCGGTGGTGGCCCGCAGCAGCGCCAGGGCGTTGCCGGAGTTCATGGCCATCTGCTCCATGCCGATGCGCGACTGGCGCAGGATGTTGTAGACCGCCGCGGAG
Source organism: uncultured Oscillospiraceae bacterium (assembly GCA_947632155.1). Classification (GTDB taxonomy): domain Bacteria; phylum Bacillota; class Clostridia; order Oscillospirales; family Oscillospiraceae; genus RUG626. The sequence goes on along the minus strand of CANROF010000007.1, from coordinate 29,994 downwards.
TCGGAATAGTCGGTGGTGAACAGGAGCTCGCGCAGAAGCTCCAGGGCGTCGGCCTTGCGGTGGGGCAGCAGCGCCACGGAGACGTCCAGGACGGGCCTGACCCTGTCCCCGGCGGGGTGATAGTAGATATTGGGCGTGACGGAAAAGCGCCCCAGCTTTTCCCGGATAAGGCCGCTGACCTCAAGGCCCGTGTGGCTGGCCGTCCCCAGCGTCCCGATGAGGGACGCCAGCAGCGGGAGCTGCGAGATCTCCTCCACCGTCAGGTCGTCCACGTCGAAGTAGAGCCCCAGGTACGTTATCCCGCCTGTCTCCACGTCCTGCTCCAGGAGCGTCCTGCCCTCGAATTCCCGGACGGCGTGGGGAAGCCGCGGCGTCTCCTCCGGGATGTCCCGGAGGTCCAGCACCGGCAGGGTGGCCAGGGCCTCCGGGGTGTCGGCCTCGTTCTGGTGGCGGCGGAGCTCGCCGAATTCCCGGATGACCTCATTTATCTTCTCCGCGTCCCAGCCGGCCTTTATGGCGGCAAGCTCCCGCTCGTCGCGCTCGCGCTTCTCCCGGCCCAGCGTGCCGGAGGGCATCAGCACCACGGTGGCGGTGTGGGGGTTATCCAGCGTCATCTGCCGCAGGAATTTTTCAAACCAGCCCTCGTCTATTTTGGCCCGCAGGGAGCGGAAAAGCTCCTCGCTCACCAGCCCCTGGGCCGGGTCGCCGCCGTAGAGCCAGCTCTCCAGGCTCGTCATGGCGAAGATGAGGCCCCTGGGCATACGGCCGAAGTCCATCTCGCGGTTGGCAAACTCCGCCTGATTCAAAATGGCGTGGAGCTGCCTGTGGTCCAGGCCCCGGGACTGCTCCTCCAGCACCCGGTCCACGGTCCTCAAAAGCTCGTCCTTCTTCTCCGCGCTGGTGTTCTTGGCGTTGAAGTAAAGGCCGTGCTGCATGGTGCCGTTGGAGTTGTAGAGGGACACGTCCTGGGCAAGGCCGGCCTCCAAAATAGCCTTGGTCAGGGGCGACTCGTTGGTCCCGCACAGGACCTGGGCCAGGACGGAGGCGGCGAAGCTGAGCTCCGGCTTGTCGTACCGCCCGTAGATCCACCCGCGGCCCACCAGCACCTTGTCGGAGCCGTCGTCCTCGGGGCCGATCTCGTAATACGCCGTGGACTCCCCGGCGTTGACGGGCTTCTGGAGGGGGATGTCCGCGTCCACCTCGATGCGGTCATACTCGCGAAGATACCCGTCCAGCTTTTCAAGCACCGCGTCCAGGTCCACCTCGCCGTCCAGGAAGATGTAGGAGTTGGAGGGGTGGTAAAACCGGCGGTGATTGGCCAGGTATTTCTCAAACGTCAGCTCCGGGATGTGGTCCGGGTGCCCGCCGGACTCGAAGCCGTAGCAGTTGTCGGGATAGAGCCTCCGGCCCAGCTCGGTGCTCAGCACGGAGTCGGGGTCGGCGTAGGCGCCCTTCATCTCGTTGTAGACGACGCCGTTGCGGGTGAGCCCCCCCTCCGGGCTCTCCAGCTCGTAGTGCCAGCCCTCCTGCCTGAAGCCCAGGGGGCTCTCGGCGGACAGGGGGTGGAGCACCGCGTCCATGTAGACGTCCACAAGGTTTAAAAAGTCCTGGTCGTTCCGGCTGGCCACGGGGTACATGGTCTTGTCCGGGAAGGTCATGGCATTCAAAAAGGTCTGGAGGGAGGACTTCAAAAGCTCCACAAAGGGCTCCCGCACCGGGTATTTGCGGCTGCCGCACAGCACCGAGTGTTCTAAGATGTGGAAAACGCCGGTGTCGTCGGAGGGGATGGTCTTAAAGGCGATGGAGAAAGTCTTGTTGTCGTCGGGCCTATGGAGCCACACCAGGTCCGCGCCGTTTTTCGTGTACTCCATGCGGTAGAGCGTGGCCTTCAGCTCCGGCAGGGCCTGGGAATAGCGGACGGTAAAGCCGTGGAGGGTGGTGCCTTTTTCAAGTTCCATAGTATCTGTCCTTTCATATTTTTTGGGCTTGTCCCATGATTTACGTTGTTCGCGCCTTCGCTCACGCGCCGGCGCCCAGGAGCTCTCCCAGTATCCTGTCGTTCTCCGCGGCGGCGGCGGAGAGGCGCCGGGTGGTGTCCTCCAGCCGCAGGGCCAGCTCCGCGCGGTTATCCAGTATCACGCCCACGGCGTCGGAGACGGCCCGGGGGTCCATGTCGCCCTCGCCCCCGGCGGAGGGCTGGTGGAGAAGCGCAAGATAGCTTGCCACCTTGGGGTCATAAATAAAGCCCAGCGCCGGGACGGCCATCCGCGCCGCGAAAATGAGGGCGTGGAGCCGCATACTCAGCACCACCTGGGCCCGACCGATGATGCCCATCAGCTCCTGGGGCGCGTAGTCGCCGGACAGCACCGCGGCGGGGGCCTTCATCATATCCGCCACCCGCCAGCTCACGGGCTCGTCCCGCCGGGGCTGCATGGAGAGAAAGACGATTTTGAGCCCGCGGCTCTCGTATACGGCGTCCAGCGCCTGGGCCAGCCTCTCAAAATACCCCTCCGGCGCGTCGAAGGGCCGGACGGACACGGCGGCGAAGGGGCCGTCGATGCCGGCGCTCTGCAAGATCTCCTTTGCCCGCCGGGGGTCCGGCAGCGGCAGCGTGAACACGGGGTCGGCGGTTACGGCCATGTCCTCCCGCTCCACCCCCATTTGGCGAAGCTCCTCCAGGGAATCCGGGTCCCGGAGCGTCACGGCGTCGGCGCGCTGCGCCACCTGGCAGACTCTCCGGCGGTTGGCGGCCCGGGACACCGGCCCCACGCCGTTGGCGTAGAGATACGTCCTCTTCCCCAGCCTCTGGGCCAGGGCCAGGAGGGACGTATAATAGACCAGGGACCTGGTGGAGGTGCTGTCCTGGAAGAGGCTCCCGCCGCCGGACACCATAAGGTCGCACCGGCGTATGGCCCGGTAGACCTTAAAGGGGGAAAACCGCGGCGCCGCCCCGCAGCCGTAGTGCTTTTCGGTCCACGCCGGGTCCTTGGACAAAACCGTTATCTCCGCTCCCGGCGACATGCCGTTCACCGCCCGGACCAGCTCCCCCAAAATGGCCTCGTCCCCGGCGTTGTCAAAGCCGTAATAGCCGCTGAGCACCACCCGCTCCGGCGGCTGCGCGGCGGCGTAGGCCGCCATGGCGTCCTCCGCCATGCGCCCGACGCTGTAGTGCTCCAGCACCACCCGGCGGGAGAGCTCCCGGAGCCGCGCCGTCTCCTCCTCCGGCAGCGTCAGCGCCGTGGTGACGTCGTCCAAAAGCGCCTCGTCCGTCATTTTGGGGCACCCCCGGCAGCAGAAATTCCCGGCGATGCTCTCCTCAAGCTTGTCCTCGTCAAAAAGGCCCATACAGCCCTCGTTGCCGGCCAGCACCGCCGGCTTTCCGCAGGCCATGGCCTCCAGCGCCGCCCGGGACACGCCCACAAAGACGTCCCCCGCGGCGCAGATCCTGTTTATATCCGTCCTGGGTCCGGTGAGGATCACGCACTTGCGGCCGATCTTGATATTCGCCTCCTCGGCCCTGGCGCGAAGCTCCTGGAGCCTCCCGCCGCCGCCGGCGATGACGATGACCACGCCGGGCACGCGCCGGGCAAGGCGCTGGGAGATTTTGATAAGCGCCTCCGCCGCGTCCGCGCGGCTCTCATCCAGGCGGCTGACGTTCACCGCCACCGGCGCCCCCTGGGGGATGCCCTGCTCGGCGCGGAAGTCCTCCCCCGACACCTCCGGGGAGAATTTTTCCGTGTCGATGCCGTTTATCGTCACGAAAATACGGTCCTCCGGCACGCCGTAGCTGTCCGTCAGGTACTTCTTTATGTCCTCCGAGACGGCTATCGTCCGCTCGCCCCAATTGGTCAGGACCCTCAGCGCCCCGCCGGTGCTGAACACCCAGTGGGCGGTGGTGACAAAGGGGAAGTCCATGGTCCTTTTCAGTATCCCGCACAAAAAGGCCGGTATCCTGGCGTGGGCGTGGACCACGTCCGGCCGCTCCTCCCGGATGAGCCTGCGCAGGAGGAACAGGGACTTTATCATAAGAAAAGGGTTGCGCTTGTGCATGGGCACCGACACGTGGCGCGCCCCGGCGGCCTCGATCTCGGGCACATACGCCCCGCCGTTGGACGCCACGGTGACCTCGTGGCCCCGCCGCAGCAGCTCCCGGGTGAGCTCCACGATGTGCGTTTCGGCGCCGCCGATGTCCAGGCCCATGGTGGCCATCAGTATCCTCATCCCGTCACCTCATACGTGCAGGACTTGAGCACGGCGGAGAAGCCGATGAACCGCGTCTCAAAGGACACCGTGGTGTTTTTAAGGAGCACCTGATTTCCCTTGAGGTAGCACTGGCCGTCGGCGACCACGCCGGCGCTCTCCACGGTGATATAGATGTCCACCAGGTCCTCCGTGGGCATTTTCACCACCTGCCCGTCCAGGGTGGAGGTGACCTGCATGTACGCCTCCGTCCGCTTTCCGGTGACGCGCCCCAGTAAGGTGTCGGAGCCGGGGAAATACAGCTCGTCCCCCACCTCGATGGCGTCCGCCACGTAATCGCGCTGGCCGGAGAGGAGGAATTCGCACCGCAGCAGGGCGTCGGCGCCGCCGGCGCCCCCCTGGAGGCCGGAGCCGCTGTCCCCGGCGGGGGCGAAGCGCATGTAGAGCATCAGCCCCAGCGCCGCCACCACCAGCACGGCCAGTATATCGACCACGCTTATCACGCCGAAAATACGGCCCTGCTCGTCAAAGAGCCTTCTCTTTTTCATGCCACCGTCCCCCTGTCTATGCTCACCACAGTGCCGTATAGATTTACGTCCCCGTACATGCCGTTGACGCCCGTGCCCACCCTGATGAGGAAGCCCTCGTCCAGCAATATCTTAGTGCCGGACACCGCGGCCCGGCCCACGACGGTCACCAGCATCGTCACCTGGCCCGGGACGGCGGCGTTGACCACCCGGCCGTTTTCGTAGTCGGTGATGCGCCTCACGGCGTCCCGCACCTCCACGGACTCCACGGTGCCCAGGTCGTAGTGCTGGATCTTGTCCACCACGTTCATGCCCGCCTTGGCCGCGTCCCTGTACTCGTCGCTGACGGTGACCTCCAGGACGTACCTCACCTGCACCGTCCCGGAGGACAGCGGCAGCGGCGCCGGCGTGTCCTCCCCGGAGCCGCCAAGCCTCGGTATGACCAGCGCCGCCGCCAAAAGGACGGCCACGGCGATGAGCACCAGGTCGAACACATTGAAGATTCTCATGAATCCGCGTTTCTTATTTTCTTTTTCCATGTTTTGCCTCCAATGCCGCAGTATAGATCTCCTCAAGCCTGGCGGCGAAGCGCTCCCCGGTGAATTTCTCCCGGTAGACCCTCCCCGCGCCGAGGCCGAGCCGTGCCAGCTCCGCCCGGTCCTCGCAAAGCCGCCGTATCCTGTCCGCCAAGGCCTCGATGTCCCTGGCCGGGAACAGCAGGCCGTTTACGCCGTCCTCCACCTGCCACGGGTTGCCGCCGTAATCCGAGGCCACCGCCGGCACCGAGAGGCTGAACCCCTCCAGCATGGCAAGGCTGGAGGCCTCCGTCCCCCAGGAGGCGTTGAGCTGCACATCGAGGATACTCAAAACGCCGGATACGTCGGACACGAAGCCCATAAAGATCACGTTTTTGTCAAGCCCCAGCTCCCGGCATGTCGCCCGGACCTGCGCCTCGTACCCGCCGGTCCCGGCGATGAGGAGCTTCAGCTCCGGGTGGACGGGGACCAGCTTTTTCATGGCCTTCAAAATATCCTCGTGGCCCTTGTAGTCCTCGATGCGGGCGGTGATGCCCATGACGAAGTCCCCGGGGGCCAGGCCCAGCTCGCTTCGGAGCTTCGCCTGCTCCTGGAGGCTCCGCCGCTCCACCGGCTCCACGCCGTTCATCATGACCTCGATGTATTTTTTGTCGATGCCGCCGTCGGTGAGGTTTTCCGCCGCCGCCGGGGAGATGGCGATGATCCTGTCGGCGTAGTGCTCGTTGACGAGCTTGTTGAGGAGCCGCCCGGGCCCGCGCTTTATATAGCTTTTCACCGGGAAGGCGGAGTGGCGGGTGTAGATGACGACCCTCCCGCACTGACGCCCGGCGATACGCCCGGACATGGAGCCGTGGGTGTGGACGATGTCGGGGCGGGCCTTATTTATGACCTCCCGGAGCTTGGCGATGGCCCCCCAGTCCAGGGACCTGTCGGCGATGCCGTCCACCTCGTAGACCGCGGCGCCCAGCTCCCTGATGGGGGCGGCCAGCAGCGAGCCCGCCGGCATGGCCACGGAAATGTCAAACCGGGAGCGGTCGGCGTATTTCAAATAGTTTATTATGGTCCGGCCCGCGCCGCCGATATTCGTGTCGCTTATGATATTGAGTATCCTTATCACCGCTCCGCCTCCTTACCGCTCTCCGGTCCGCCGCCCAAAACGCGCCCCACGGCGGCGCACAGCCCCACCGTCACCCAGAACATCAGCGTCACCCGGTAGTTATAAAACGAGTGGTCCGTCATGCTCTGGAGGGCGAACCCCGCCAGGGACGCCGTCAGCGCCGCGGGGAGGACCCTGCCGCGCCGCGCCGCGGCGTTTTTGATGGTCCGCCCCAGCTCCCGGACCGCGCCCAGGAAAACCGCCAGCAGCGTCAGGATCCCGCCGGCGCCGCACTCGCAGAAGATCTGCAAAAACAGGTTGTGGGCGTGGGGGGCCACCACGGCGTTGTAGGCGTACCGGGGGTAGATGTGCTGGAACGCGGCCACGCCCGTGCCAAAGCCGGTGAGCCAGTAGTCGCGCAGCATATCCAGGGACCCCAGCCAGATATAGACCCGGTAGTTGGTGGAGCTGTCCGCCCGGCTGCCGATGCTGGAAAAGCGGGCGACGAGGCTCTGGGGCATCACCGCCGCCAGCGCCGCCAGGCCCAGGACGCCCAGGACGATGAAGCGCTTGTCCATGATGACCAGGAACACCGCCGCGGCCAAAATGAGCCCCAGCCAGCCGCCCCGGGACCAGGTCAGCACCAGGCACACAAGCTCCGCCGCCACCGCCAGCCCCGCCGCCAGCCGCCCGTTGAGGGTCCTGGCCTCATAGGCGGCGCAGGCGCTGACGGGTATGGCCAGCATGAAATACTCCGACAGGACGTTGGGGTTATCCAGCGTAGACCAGACCCGCAGGGTGATATTGGAAAAATCGCCGCTGTCCACCCACGCGCCGGTGCTCTCCAGCCCCAGCGCCGCCTGGGCGATGCCGATGAGGGCCACCGCGGCCCCGGAGGCGGTCATCCAGGCCATGAGCCGCCGGATGTCCTCCCGCGTGCGGCAGTTGTCCGCCACCACAAGGGCGAAGAGTGCGAAAAACGACGTCAGAAGCCCGCCCAGCAGGCTCCCCCGCAGGTCCACGGAGAAGAGCGTAGAGCCCAGATACACCGCCGCGAAGGCGCCGATCCACTTTGCCAGCGGCGTGGCCGCGTTTTGCCGCTCCCCGTCGCAGCAGTAGTTCAGGATAACGGAGCCCGTGGCGATCACAGCCAGGGCCAGCACCGCCATGGTGGGCAAAACGGGCGCCGCCGTCACGGTGAGGGCCATCCAGAAATACTGCCTCCGGAAGACGCTCCCGTCCAGGAGCCTGTCCAGCCTCAGCGCCGCGAAGAGCCGCGCCAGCAGAAGATGGACCCGGCGCGTGAGCCCTCCCAATATGCCGCCGTCGCGGCCACGGAGGGGCCCGCCCACGAAGAGCCCGGAGATGAAGCTCCGGCTCCACTGTCTGTCCAGCCACGCCGCGGCGGCGCTGAGCGCCCGGAAAATAAGGCTTCCCTCAAGGATCTTTCTCACTCTCCCGCCTCCTTTTTGAATTTCCCAAACAGCTTTTTTACCGCCCCAAGGGCAAACCGCGTCTCCTCAAGCCCCAGGGCCCAGGTCAGCGCGGCGTAAAGGACCACCCCCGCCCCGGCGGGCAGGCACAGCGTCAAAAGCTTCCCGGCCCGCCCCTCCAGAAGGCTCCGGGCGAAGAAGGCCGCCGCCCCCATGAGGGCGGAGCAAAGCAGGAGCTTTACAAAATCGAGGATGAATTTTTTATCGAAAAACCACCCGCCCCGCTTTTTGAGCGGGACAGCCAGCACCGCGGCGTTGACGGCGAAGGAGGCCGCGGAGGCCGCGGCGATGCCCGCCACGTCCAGCGCCGGCGTCAGCAGCGCGCAGAGGGCCGCGTTCACCCCGATGGACGCCGCCCCGGCGATGAGCGGCACCCGCCCGGACTGCCCCGCGAAGTACGCCCGGGACAGCACCGCCTGGAGGGCGTAGCCGATCATGCCCAGGGACATGTACCGGAGGGCCCGGGCGGTGATCCCCACGGAGAAATCGTCAAACTCCCCGCCGCCGTAGATGAAGTTCACCAGCGGCCGGGCCATGACGAAGAGCCCCACGGTCATGGGGATGACCACGAAGAGCGTGGTGTGTGTGGCGGAGCGCAGCGTCTCCCGCAGGGCCCCGCCGTCCCCCCGGGCGCTCTCCCGCGTCAGGCGCGGGAAGATGTAATTCGTCACCGACAGCACGAACACCCCGGCGATGACGGTGTAGAGGTTGTAGGCCAGCTCCACGGCGCTGACCCCCGCCCCCTCAAAGAGCCGGGAGCCGAAGTTGGAATTCACCGTCTGATTGATGGGCAGGACCCAGGTGCTGACCATCACGGGCAGCAAAAGCCGGAACACCTTTTTCATGTCGTCGTTTTTTACCGACAGCGACGGGTAGAGGCGAAAGCCCTTTTTCCGGAGGGCCGGGATCTGCACCAGCGCCTGGAGGGCCCAGGCCGCCAGGAACGCCGCGGCCAGGCCGTAGATGCCGTATTTCCCGTTCAGCGTCAGGTAGTAGGCGATGACCGCCAGGTTCGAGATGAGGCTGATGGCCGCGGGGATGTTGAACTCGTCGAAGGTCTGCAAGACCCCCACGAAGCAGAAAGCAAGGCCCGTAAAGAGCACCGTGGGCATCATGATGCGGGTAAGATCCGCGCACAGCGCCGCGGTCCCGGCGTCGTACCCGTCGGCAAAGAGGCCGGTGAGCTGCGGGGCGAACAGGACCCCAAGCCCCGTGAGCACGGCGCACAGCAGGGCCATCACCGTCATGAAATTCCCGGCGAAGCGGAAAGCCTCCCGCTTGCCCCGCTTTGCCAGCACCTCGCCCAGCACCGGTATGAGGCACGCGGATATGGCGGAGGCAAAGACCGTGTCGAAAAAGACCCGGGGAATCCGGCTGGCGGTGAGGAAAGCGTTGGCCTCCGGGCCGCTGCCGTAATTGACGGTGAGCAGCCGGTCCCGCAGAAGCCCCAGCACCTTGCCGCCCAGGGTTATGACCATCATGACCCCCACGGTCCAAACGGCCCCCCGCTTCTTCTTTTCCATCCCCTCACCCCTTTTTTCGCTCTAAGGGGTTATTATACCAAAAGTATTCAATGATTTCAACCCTGTGGAAAAACATTAAAGAATCCCGCGCCCCGAGGGCGCCGGCCCCGAAAACGCAAGCCGTTTATCGGACCGTGGACGGGAATCGGAAAAGGGCGGCCGTCGGCGGCCGCCCCGGTCAGCCTGTCGAAAAAGCCCTGACGGGCTTTTCCGACAAGGGGAACGTGCGGGAAATTTACGCTGAATTTTGCGAAATTCAGCGTAAACTTCCCTGCTGTCGCCCTGCGCGCCGCCGTAGGCGGCACTTGTGCGACAAAAGGGATTTTTTCCAAGGCACATGTCCTTGGAAAAAATATTGAATTTGAGTTTTTTGACAAACTGACCGGGCCGCCCAGGCCGGCCCGGTCCTCGCTGCGCATATAAACAAAATATCCTGATACCGCCTTATCCGCCGTCGGCCTCGGGGACGTCGGCGTCCCACTGGTGGTCGGTCTGGCGCATGTAGTCGCTGGTCACGTTGAAATACCGGTGGGCGTAGACCTCCCGCTGGGCCGCCGTGGGCGTCCAGCCGGCGAAGACCGGGTCGTTCCAGGTGACGTCCACGCAGTACCACACCCCCTCCAGCCGCACCATGTTCCAGGCGTGGTCCTCGCCGCCGTGGGCGAAGCCCCTGACGGTCAGGCACTCGATGCCCAAAAGGTCCATAAAGAGCTGAAAGGTCCCGGAGTAGCCAAGGCAGATGCCCACGCCGTTTATCAAAAAGCCGTAGGGGTTGTCGTTGTCCGGGTCCGGCGTGCCGATGGGGCCGGCCTCTAACTCCGCCGGGTCGTACTGACCGTTAAAGACCATCCAGTCGTTGACGGCCAGCTCCTTTTCAAGGTCCGACATCCCCTGGGTGACGATCTCCCCCAGGACGGCGGCGCAGGCGTTGTAGACGGCCAGATTTTTGGGCGTAAGGCCGGAGACGTCCCCCGTCCGCCAGGCCCCCGTCACCGCGTCGTGGTCGTAGACATCCTCCGGCTCGGGTCCGGGCTCCGGGGCGGGTTCAGGCTCCGGCTCAGGCTCCGGCTCGGGCTCCGTCTCCGGTTCAGGTTCAGGCTCGGGCCCGGGCTCCGGTTCAGGGTCCGGTTCGGGTTCCGGCTCAGGCTCCGGTTCCGGGATGGGCGTCACCAGGGGCTCCAGGGCCGGGGGCTCCGGGGCTCCGGCGCCGAAGCAGGCGGCGAAGGCCTCCCCCGCCCTGTCCGTGTCATAGCAGATCACCAGCGCGGCGAAAACGCCCCGGGTCAGCACAAGTCCGCCCTCGGCCAGCTCCGCCTCCAGCGGCGCGTAGCCGAAAAAGGTCCCGGCCCGCCTGTCCCTGTATTCCTCCAGCGCCGCGGCGGCGCCGGAGGCGTCCCCGGGATCGGCAAACTGAAAGACCGCCACCTCCGAGGCCATGGGCCCGAAGGGATAGCACACCACGCCGTCAACGCACCCGGGGGCCAGCTCCCCCAGATAGAGCGGCGCGTACCCCGCAAATTCGTCGTCGGAAAACCGGACGGCGTAGAGCTCCGGCAGGTCCGGCAGCGCCGCGATCACCGCGGCGGCGATGTTCTCCGGCGAATACGCCGTCTCCCCGCTCTCCGCCTCCTCCCCCGCGCAGGCGGAGAGGGCCGTCAGCAGCAGGGCGGCGCACAGAAAAAGCGTCACGGCTCTTTTCATCCGGCGTCCTCGATTCTCACGGGCCGCATCGTCTCCCCCGTGACCTCAAAAAGGGCCGACCCGGAGGTGAGCTCCGTCACCCGGGGGCCCAGGAGGGCCAGGCCCTCCGGCGTCACGGACAGCGTCAGCTCCACGTCCGCGCCGAATTCGGTCTTCTCAACGCAGGCGCGGAGGCGCGCAAGCTCCGGCCGCAGCCGGTCGTACTGGGGGTAGGAGCAAATGAGGCTGGCGGTATAGAGCCTTGTCATTTTGGCCCGCCCCGCGGCCTCCAGGGCCATGGACGCGGCCTTGGAGTAGGCCCGGACCAGTCCCCCGGCGCCCAGAAGTATCCCGCCGAAATACCGGGTGACCACACAGCAGAAGTCCTCCACCCCCGCCTTGCGGAAGACGTCCAGCACCGGAAGGCCGGAGGTCCCGGAGGGCTCCCCGTCGTCGGAAAAGCGGGCGGCGCCGGCGCTTTTCACGCTGTAGGCGTAGACGTTGTGGCTGGCGTCCCAGTGGCGCTCCCGAGTCTCCCGCAGATGCTCCAGCGCCCGGGCCTCCGTCTCCACCGGCCAGACCCGGGCTATGAAGCGCGATCGCTTTTCCACATATTCGATCTCCCCCGCGGACGCGGGGATCATGTACCCGTCAGACATGTCCATCCTCCGTACAAGCAGCAGGCCCGGCAGCTTATCAAAAAACTCAAATTCAATATTTTTTCCGGCGACATGCGCGTCGGAAAAAATTCCTTTTGTCGCACAAGTGCCGCCTACGGCGGCGCGCAGGGCGACAGCAGGGAAGTTTTCGCTGAATTTCGCAAAATTCAGCGAAAACTTCCCGCACGTTTCTCCTGTCGGAAAAGCCCGCCAGGGCTTTTCCGACAGGGGCCCGGGGGCGGCGCCCCCGGGCCCGGAAATTCACTGGTCCCCCAGGGCCTCCTCCAGCAGCGGGACCAGCGCGGCCAGAGCCTCCTCCGGGGGGGCGTCCACCGTGCAGCCGGCGGCCATGGCGTGGCCTCCGCCGCCGAATTTTTGGGCGATGTCGGAGACGTTGACCCGCTTGCCCGAGCGCAGCGACACCCGGGTGGCGCCGTTTTCGTTCTCCCGGAGCGTCAGGCTCACCTCGTGGCCCTCCAGCCTCCCGGGGAGGGCCGCCAGGTCGTCCATGTCGTTCTCCGTGGCCCCGGCGGCCTTCACCATCTCCAGCGTCACCACCGCGGCCACGATCCGGCCCCGGTGGAAGGTGCGGAGCCCGGAAAAGACCGCCCCCTCCAGGGCGAGCCTCGCCCGGGAGAAGGTGCGGAAAAAGAGCTTCGAAAGCCCCGCGGTGTCCGCTCCCGCCCGGGCCAGCTCCGCCGCGGCCAGAAACGTCTCCTCCGTCACGTTGGCGTACTGGAAGCAGCCGGTGTCGGTGGAGATGGCGATGTAGAGCAGCTCCGCCTCCTCCCGGGTGGGCTCGCCGTGGAGAAGCTCGATGAGCTCCAGGACGATCTGGCCGCAGGCGGCCCTTTTGGCCTCCAGCACCGTGGCCCCGGCAAAGCCGGAGTTGGAGGGGTGGTGGTCAAAGGCCAGGTCCACCTCCCCCGCAAAGCCCCGGGGGAAGAGCCCCGGGGAGGCGATGTCCACGCTGATCACCCGCTCAAAGGCCCCGCCGGAGGCCAGATACGGCGAGACGAAGGGGACAAATTTCTCCGTAATCTCCGGATTTGGGAGCATGGCCGCACGCTTTCCAAGCCTGCGGAGGGCGCTGGTCAGCGCCGCGGCGGAGCCCAGGGTATCCCCGTCCGGGCGGGCGTGGGTGAGGATGAGGTAATTGTCGTTTTCCGTAAGCCACCGGGCGGCGTCAGTCAGCGTCATCATCCGTCCCCTCCTCGGGCTTTATATCCAGGGACGCCAGGATGGAGTTGATGTGCGCCCCCTCCTCGATGGAGTGGTCCAGAACAAAGGTGAGCTCCGGGGTGTTGCGCAGCCGCAGCCGCTGTCCCAGCTCCCGCCGGAGCCACCCGGAGGCGGACTTCAAGCCCTGCTTCAGGCTCCTCTCGTCCTCCAGCCCCAGGACGCTCAGATAGACCTTGCAGTATTTCAGGTCCCCCGTGGCCTCGCAGGCCGTGACGGAGAGAAGCCCCTGGTGTATCCGCGGGTCCTTCACCTCCCGCAGCAGCTTGTCCATGCAAAGCCTGATGTCCTCGTTAATTCGGTTTATATGGTTAGAAGGCATAGTGTCGTTTCCTTTCCCCAATAAAATATTTTTCCAAGGGGTCCCCTTGGAAAAATATTTTCAGTATTTTATATCTGTTCCATGACGAAGCACTCGATGATGTCCCCGACCTTGACGTCGTTGAACTTGTCGATCTGCATTCCGCACTCGTAGCCGGAGGCCACCTCCCGCACGTCGTCCTTGAAGCGCCGGAGGGAGGCAAGCTCGCCGTCGAAGATGATGACGTTGTCCCGCAGGACCCGGACCTTGCAGCCGCGCTGGATCTTGCCGTCCAGGACGTAGCAGCCGCAGACGGTGCCCACCTTGGACACCTTGTAAGTCTCCCGGACCTCGGCGTGGCCGAGCTGGACCTCCCGGAATTTGGGGGCCAGCATACCCTTCATGGCGGCCTCGATCTCGTTTATGCAGTCGTAGATGATGCTGTAAAGCCTGATGTCCACGTGGCTGCGGGCGGCGCTCTCCCGGGCGGCGTTGTCCGGCCGGACGTTGAAGCCCACCACGATGGCCCCGGAGGTGGCCGCCAGCATCACGTCGGACTCGGAGATGGCGCCCACGGCGGAGTGGATGACCTTTACGCGGACCTCGTCGTTGGTCAGCTTCTCCAGGGACGCCTTTATGGCCTCGGCGGAGCCCTGGACGTCGGCCTTGACGATGATGGCCAGCTCCTTCAGCTCCCCCTCCTTTATCTGGGCGAAGAGATCCTCCAGCGATACCTTCTTCGCGGTGTCGAAGGTGCTCTTCTGGTTATTCTTGCGCTGCTCGGCCAGCTCCCGGGCCATGCGCTCGTCGGCCACGGCGTTGAAGATGTCGCCCGCCGCCGGGACCTCGCCCATGCCCGCGATCTCCACGGGGACGGAGGGACCGGCCTCGGTGACGCGCTCGCCCTTGTCGTTCATCATGGTGCGCACGCGCCCCACGGCGGTGCCGGCGATGATGATGTCGCCCTGCTTCAGGGTGCCGTTTTGCACCAGCACCGTCATGATGGGCCCGCGGCCCTTGTCGAGCCTTGCCTCGATGACCACGCCCCTGGCGGCCCTGTTGGGGTTGGCGCGGAGCTCCTGGACCTCGGCCAGCACCACGAGATTTTCCAAAAGCTCCTGGATGCCCTCGCCGGTCTTGGCGGAGATGGGGCACACGATGGTGTCGCCGCCCCACTCCTCGGGGACGATGTCGTACTCGGTGAGCTGCTGCTTTATCCGCTCGGGGTTGGCGCCGTGGACGTCCATCTTGTTGATGGCCACGACGATCGGTATTTTTGCCGCTTTCGCGTGATTTATTGATTCGATGGTCTGCGGCATGATGCCGTCGTCGGCGGCCACCACCAGAATGGCAATATCCGTGGCCATGGCGCCCCGGGCGCGCATGGAGGTGAAGGCCTCGTGGCCGGGGGTGTCCAGGAAGGTTATGGGACTGCCGTTCACCATCACCCGGTAGGCACCGATGTGCTGGGTGATGCCTCCGGCCTCGCCGGCGGCCACGTGGGTGGAGCGGATCTTGTCAAGGAGCGACGTCTTGCCGTGGTCCACGTGGCCCATGACCACCACCACGGGCGCCCGGGGACGGAGCTCCCCTTCGGTGTCCTGCCGGTCGTCGATAAGGCGCTCCTCGATGGTGACCACCACCTCGCGCTCCACCTTGCACCCGAGCTCCATGGCCACCAGGGCCGCGGTGTCGTAGTCGATGGTGTCGGAGACGGAGGCCATGACGCCCATTTTGATGAGGGACTTCACCACCTCGGCGCCGGTCTTTTTCATGCGGGAGGCCAGCTCCCCCACGTTGATCTCGTCGGGTATCTGGACCTTCACCGGGGCCTTCTTGGCCACCTCGAACTGGAGGCGGCGGAGGCGGTCGCGCTCCTCCTGGCGGCGCTTGGCGGACTTGTCCTGAGCGGGGGACTGCTTCTGGCCGCCCTTCTTCTTTATCTGCTCCCGGCCGCGCTTCATGTTCTGGGCGCGGTCGCCGGCCATCTGGTCGAAGCGCTCGTCGTACTTCTCGATGTTGATGGTCACGCCTGAGGTGTCGATGACCCGCTTTTTCTTCTCGGGCCGGGGGGTGAACTGCTTCTCGGGCTTGGGGGCGGCCTTGGGCTGGCCCTGGGCCGCGGGCTGGCTCTGGGCCTGCGCCTGTCCCTGGGGCGCGGGCTGGCCCTGGCGGGGCTGCTTTGCCTCCCCGGAGGGCTTGGCCCCGGCCTTGGGCGTCTGGGGCGCGGCCGGGGTGGGCTTGGCGGTGTCGGCAAAGACGTCCGCGAGGGAGCTCATCTGGTTATGCTGGGTCAGATACTCGAAGATACAGTCCAGCTCCCGGTCCTCCAGCACCTGCATGTGATTTTTCGGTGTGGTGGCGTACTTTGTCAGTATCTCTGTCACGACCTTGGTGGGGACCTTGAAGTCCTTGGCCACCTCGTGGACCCTGTATTTCACCATTACCGCCATTAACAATCATCCTTTCTTATACTGGCTCGAAAGCCTGACGGCTTTCGATGCCATAGGGGAACGTGCGGGAAAAATTTTTTGAATTCTGCGGAATTCAAAAAATTTTTCCCTGCTGTCGCCCTGCGCGCGCCGCAAGCGGCACACTTGGGCGACAAGAGGTATTTTTTCCAAGGCGCATGTCCTTGGAAAAAATATTGAATTTGAGTTTATTTTTTGCCGCGCTTTTTGTTTTTTTGGTGGCGTTGGGCCTCGGCGTCGCGCTGGCGGGACTTTTGGAGGCGGGCGCTGAGCTCGGCGGCTGTGTTCTCGTAGCCGGGGGACTCGGCGGAGAGCTTTTCCATGAAGGCGGCGGCGAAGGAGATGTCCGTCACGGCCGCTGCGCTCACGGTGTCGCGGCCCAGGGCCGCGCCCAGCTCGCCCCTCGTGTACGGCAGCACCGCCACGGGGCATTTTCCGGCCTCGCCGGCGTTCTCCGCCCGGACCCGGGCGGTGTGCCCGGCGTCGGAGGCCACCAAAATGACCTTCGCCTTTCCCGCCCGGGCCGCCATGCCGGCAGTCTCCTCGCCGTACTCCACCCGTCCGGCGCGGCGGGCAAGTCCCAGGAAGGTGAGGGCGCTCATTCTCCCGCCTCCAACTGCGCCCGGAGGGTGTCGTATATCTCCTCCGGTATCTCCACGCCCAGGGCCCGGCCCAGGGCGCGGGACCTCACGGCCTTTTTCAGGCACTCCGCGCTGGGGCAGACGTAGGCGCCCCGTCCGGGCTTTTTGCCGCGGGCGTCGATGCTGACCTCGCCCTCCGGCGAGCGCACCACCCGCACAAGCTCCCGCTTGGGCTTCATGGTCCTGCACCCCACGCACTGGCGCTGGGGTATCTTCTTCTCTGCCAAACCCATCAGTCCTTCTGCCGATACGTTAAAGGGAGATCAGGCCTCCTGCTCCTGGGAGGCAAGGAAGCTCTCGGGCTTTATGTCTATCCGAAAGCCCGTGAGCCGCGCCGCCAGGCGCACGTTCTGGCCCTCCTTGCCGATGGCCAGGGAGAGCTGCCCGTCGGGGACGATGACCCGGCAGGACTTGGAGTCGTCCAGCATATCCACCCGCCGGACCTCCGCCGGGGAAAGGGAGGCGGCCACGAACTCGGCGGGGTCCTCGGAATATTTTATGATGTCTATCTTCTCGCCGCGCAGCTCCTCCACGATGGCCGCCACGCGCCCGCCCCGGGGCCCCACGCAGGCCCCCACGGGCTCCACGTCCGGCTGGCTGGACGTGACCGCGATCTTCGTGCGGCTGCCCGCCTCCCGGGCGATGGACTTGATCTCCACGGTGCCGTCGAAGATCTCCGGGACCTCCAGCTCGAAAAGCCGCTTTACAAGGTTGGGATGTGTGCGGGACACCAGCACCTGGGGGCCCGGTCCGGCCTTGTGGACCTGGACCACGTAGACCTTCACCATGTCGCCCTCGTTGAGCTGCTCGCCGGGGACCCGCTCGCTGGAGGGCATCACCGCCTCGGTGTAGTCCGAGCCGGAGGTCATCTTCACGGTGACGGAGCCCCGGACGGGGTCGATGTGGCTCACCGTGCCGGTGAGGATCTCGTTTTCCTTGGAGGTGAACTCCTGATAGACCATGCTGCGCTCGGCCTCGCGGATGCCCTGGATGATCACCTGCTTTGCGGCCTGGGCGGCGATGCGCCCGAACTTTTTGGTGTCCACGGGGACGTTCACCGTGTCGCCCACCTCGGCGCGTTTGGAGTAGCGCCGGGCCTCCTCGGGCAAAAGCTCCACGGCGGGGTTCTCCACGCTCTCCACCACCGCCTTCTGGATGTACATCTCGATTCTCTTCTTTTCCTCGTCCACGTCCACCACTACGTTCTCCTCGGCCTCGGGGTTGTCCTTCCGAAGAGCCGCCAGGAGCGCCATCTTGATGCGCTCGATCATATATTCCCGGGGGATGCCTTTCTCCCGCTCGATGTCGGCGATGGCGTCAAAAAACTCAGCGTTCATTTGAATATCTCCTTATGTTTATTCCAGCCGCAGGTGGACGCTCGCCACCTGTTTTTTTTCGAATGTCACGGTCCCGCCGTCCTTTGTCTCCAGCGTCACGGCGCCGTCGGAGTACCCGCGCAGATACCCGAGCCGCTCCTTCACGCCGTTTTCGGCCTTGTAGAGCCTCACCGCCACAAAGGAGCCCATGAACTTTTCAAAATCCCCGGGCCGCCGGAGCGCCCGCTCCAGCCCCGCGGAGGATACCTCGAAATTGTAGCTCTGCTCGATGGGGTCGGCCTCGTCCAGCATGGGGTCCAGCGCCCGGGAGACGGCCTCGCAGTCGTCGATGGAGACGCCGCCCTCCTTGTCGATGTAGACCCGCAGGAACCACTCGCCGGCCTCGCGGACGAACTCCACGTCCCAAAGCTCGCAGCCCCGGGCCTCCGCCACGGGCCCGGCCAGGGCCGCCACTGTCTCGGTAATTTTGCTCATAAGCCCTCCCGGCAAACCATTTTCGCGCCCCTGATTTGTGCAGAAAAAAGAGTGGGAAGCAAGCCCACTCAAGTCAAATCCTACGCTACAATGCGCATTATAGCACACTCCGCGCCCCTTTGCAAGCTTTTTTTGCCCCTCGCCGCAAGAATAAGCGCCCCCGGCAAACCTCCGGGGGCGCCAAAACGTTATTTCCCGCTCTCGCCGTAGTTGGACAGCACCCTGGCGGAGGGGTCGCTGACCCGGCAGCCGGGCCAGGCGGGGTTGGGCATCCAGTAGTCCGCTATCATTTCCGCCTGCCCGGGGTAGTATTTCTCAAAGATCTCCCGGTACAAAAGGCTCTCCTTCGTAAACGGCGGGCGGTAGGCGTATCTCCGGCGGCGCTTTTCAAACTCCGCGTCCGTGTAGACCCTCCCGGCGTAGTCCTTCAAATCGTCCACCATGGAGTGGCCCACGGCGTCGGAGAAGGCGGCCTTCTGCCGCCAGAGGATGCTCTCCGGCAAGATGGCGTCGGCCTCGAAAGCCTTGCGCAGCAGGTATTTTCCCATGCCGTACTTATTCATTTTGAGCTCCGGGTCGATCCGCATCACGTACTCCACGAAGCCCAGATCCCCGAAGGGCACCCGGGCCTCCAGGGAGTTTACGGATATGCACCTGTCCGCCCGGAGCACGTCGTACATGTGCAGCTCCCGCACGCGCTTTTGGGCCTCCGCCTGGAATTCCTCCGCCGAGGGGGCGAAGTCGGTGTATTTGTACCCGAAGAGCTCGTCGGAGATCTCCCCCGTCAGCAGCACCCGGATGTCCGTAGTCTCGTGGATGGCGCGGCAGACGAGGTACATCCCCATGCTGGCCCGGACGGTGGTGATGTCCCAGGTTCCCAGGGCCCTGATCACCGTCTCCAGGTTTCCGATGACGTCCTCCGGGGTCATGTAGACCTCGGTGTGGTCAGAGCCTATGAAGTCCGCGGCCTCCCGGGCGTACTTGAGGTCAATGGCGTCCTTCTCCATGCCGATGGCGAAGGTCCTTATTTTTTTGCCCAGGATTCTGGCGGCGATGGCGCACACCAGGCTCGAATCCAATCCCCCGGACAGCAGAAAGCCCACCGGGGAGTCGGAGTCCAGGCGCTTTTCCACCGCGGCGATGAGGCGGCCGCGTATCCCGGCGCAGATCTGATAGAGCGAGCCGGAGATATACTCCCCCTCCACCGCCGCGATGTCCCGGTAGCGGACGAATTTCCCGCCCACCCAGTAATGCCCCGGGGGAAAGGGCAGTATCCTCCCGCAAAAGGCCGTCAGGTTCTTGGGCTCGCTGGCAAAGACAATGGAGCCGTCCGAAAGATACCCGTAATAGAGGGGCCGGATGCCGATGGGGTCCCGGGCCGCCACAAGGCCCAGCTTCTCATCGTAGAGGATCATGGCAAACTCCGCGTCCAGCCTCGCGAACATGCCCAGCCCCAGCTCCCGGTAGAGGGGCAGGATGATCTCGCAGTCGGAGTCGGACCTGAAGTCGTACTTCTTCCCCATCCGCCGCCGCACCGGCCGGAAGCCGTAGAGCTCCCCGTTGCACACCGCCATATTGCCGTCCAGGGCAAAGGGCTGCATCCCCTCCGGCGTCAGGCCCATGATGGCAAGGCGGTGGAAGCCCAGCCAGCCCTCCCCCGCCTCCACGAAACGGGACATATCCGGCCCCCGGGAGACTGTCTCCTGAAAGCCGCGCTTCGCCAGCTCCAGGGGGATGGAGCGGCGCTGAAAGCCGATGATCGAGCACATAGGAAGCCCTCCAAGCAAAAAACGGCGCGGATGGCCCCAGGGCCGTCTCCGCACCGTCGCGTCGTTTATTTCAGTAACGAAATGTATATTACACGAATCCCCGGCGGTCTGTCAAGGTATTTTCGCGCGGCTCCGCCGCTTTTGGAAAGGTGAACAAACCGGGGGGCGGAAATTCGGGGTTTTTGGGCTTTACGGGGCGTTGACAAGGCGGCCCCGGAGGCATATAATTTAAGTTAAAATGGCATAAAAGGGGCTAATACCATGGTGCATGTGAACAAAAACTTCCAAAAGCTCCCCGGGGGCTATCTGTTCCCGGAGATCGGGCGCCGGACCCGGGCGTTTGAGGCGTCGCACCCCCCCATGCCCATCATCCGCATGGGCATCGGCGACGTCACCCGCCCCCTGGCCCCCGCGGTCATCGAGGCCATGCAAAAGGCCACGGAGGAGATGGGCCGCGCCGAGACTTTCCGGGGCTACTGCGAGGAGACAAACGGCGCCTACGATTTTCTGCGTTTCGCCATAAGGGACGCCTACAGGCGCGGCGGCGTGGACATTGCCGACGACGAGATCTTCGTCTCCGACGGGGCCAAGTCCGACTGCGGCAACATCGGCGACCTCTTCGACGTTGACAACGTGGTGGCGGTGTGCGACCCGGTGTACCCCGTCTATGTGGACACCAACGCCATGGCGGGCCGGGCCGGGGACTATGAGGACGGGAAGTGGACGAACCTCGTCTATCTCCCCTGCACCGCGGAAAACGGCTTCTTCCCGGCTCTTCCCGAGCGTGTGCCGGACATCATCTACATCTGCTCCCCCAACAACCCCACCGGCGCGGCGGCCGATTACGACCAGCTCAAGACCTGGGTGGATTACGCAAACGAGCACCAGAGCGTCATCCTCTTTGACTCGGCCTACGAGGCGTTCATCACCGAGCCCGGCATCCCCCACAGCATCTTTGAGGTGGAGGGGGCGCGCACCTGCGCCATCGAATTTCGGTCCTTCTCCAAAAGCTCCGGCTTTACCGGCAACCGCTGCGCCTACACGGTGATCCCCAAGGAGCTCATACGGGACGGCGCGTCCCTCCGGGATATGTGGAACCGGCGCATGGGGACGAAGTTCAACGGCGTGGCCTACGTCATCCAGCGGGCGGCGGAGGCGGCGCTCTCCCCGGAGGGCTGGGAGCAGTCCATGGAGAACGTCCGCTACTATTTGAATAACGCCCGGGTCATCCGTAAGGCCCTTACCGGCGCGGGCCTCACGGTCTACGGCGGCGTCAACGCCCCCTACATCTGGTGCCGCGCCCCCGGCGGGATGGGCTCCTGGGAGTTTTTCGATAAGCTCCTCCGGGACGCCTGCATCGTCACCACCCCCGGCGCCGGCTTCGGCCCCAGCGGCGAGGGCTACGTCAGATTGACCGCCTTCGGGACGTATGAAAATACGTGCGAGGCGATGGAACGGATAAAAAAATTATTGAAATGAAAAAGGGGTCCCCGCGCAATCAGTGATTGCGTGGGGAGAGGAGGAGCGAACACAGCGCCCGAGCCGCGAGGCAGACGCCCAAGGCGACTGCCGAACGGGGAGGCAAAGCGTGTTCCGCGACGACGACAGGAGGGCTTATGGGAAAGGCTTATCTGATACTCGAAAACGGCAAGAAATATGAGGGCGTCTCCTTTGGCAAGGCGGGGACCGGCGTTGGGGAGCTTGTCTTCACCACGGGCATGACCGGCTGTGT
The DNA here is from genome assembly GCA_947632155.1 of uncultured Oscillospiraceae bacterium. Lineage (GTDB taxonomy): Bacteria > Bacillota > Clostridia > Oscillospirales > Oscillospiraceae > RUG626. The sequence continues at coordinate 8,316 of CANROF010000007.1, read as the reverse complement.
GGAGAGCCTTACGGACCCCAGCTATTATGGGCAGCTCGTGATCTTCACGTTCCCAATGTTTTGTAATTACGGTGTCGCCGACGCGGACATGGAGAGCTCGTCCATCCATGTCCGCGGAGCTATAGTCAGGGAGGTCTGCGACGAGCCCTCCAACTTCCGGTGCGAGGAGAACATCCAGCACTTCATGGAGCGCATGGGCATCGTGGGCATCTCCGGCATCGACACCCGGGAGCTCACCCAGATGATACGGGACGGCGGCGTCATGAACGCCGTCATCACGGACGACGCGGACTACGACTGGCACACCCTCAGGGACTTTCGCGTGGAGGGCTCCGTGGAGGCCACCAGCACCCGGGAGCCGGAGGTCCTGCTGCCGGAGGGGGAGGTCCGTCACACCGTGGTCCTCATGGACTACGGCGCCAAGGGGAGCATCACGGAAAACCTCTTAAAGCGCGGCTGCAAGGTGGTCGTCCTCCCCTACAATTCCACCGTTCAGGACATTCTGAGCCGGTCCCCGGACGGGATCATGCTCTCCAACGGCCCCGGGGACCCCAAGGACAACGTGGGGTGCATCCAGGTCATCCGGGAGCTTTTCGGGAAAAAGCCCATGTTCGGCATCTGCCTGGGCCACCAGATGATGGCCATTGCCGCCGGGGGCTCCACCGAGAAGCTGAAATTCGGCCACCGGGGCGCAAACCAGCCGGTGAAGGACCTGGAGACTGGCCGGGTCTACATCACCTGCCAGAATCACGGCTACGCGGTGAACGTAAGGGACATCGAGAAGGTCGGGGGCAAAATGCGGTTTGTGAACGTCAACGACGGGACATGCGAGGGCGTGGACTACCCCGGCAAAAACGCCTTCTCCATGCAGTTCCACCCGGAGGCCCACGGCGGGCCCCGGGACACCGAGTGGGCCTTTGACAGATTTATCAAAATGATGGAGGTGCGGTAATGCCTTTAGACAGAACCATAAAAAAGGTCATGGTGATCGGCTCCGGCCCCATCGTCATCGGCCAGGCCGCGGAATTTGACTACGCGGGCACCCAGGCGTGCCGCATCTTAAAGCAGGAGGGCGTCAAGTCCGTCCTCGTAAACTCCAACCCCGCCACCGTCATGACCGATGGGGACATGGCGGACGCCGTCTACTTGGAGCCCCTGAACGCCGAGACGGTGAAGCGCATCATCCTCAAGGAGAAGCCCGACTGCCTCCTGGCCGGCCTCGGCGGCCAGACGGGCCTCACCATCGCCATGCAGCTCACCCATGAGGGCTTTTTGGCCGAGCACGGCGTCCGGCTCATCGGCACCAACGCCGAGGCCATCGACAAGGCCGAGGACCGGGAGCTCTTCAAGGAGACTATGGAGAAGATAGGCCAGCCCTGCATCCCCTCCGACATCGCCAACGACGTGGAGACGTGCGTGGCCATCGCGGACCGCATCGGCTACCCCGTCATCGTCCGGCCGGCCTTCACCCTGGGCGGCGGGGGCGGCGGCGTGGCGTATTCCGCCGACGAGCTCCGAAAGGTCGCCTTCGTGGGCCTGGAGACATCCCCTATCCATCAGGTGCTCATCGAGCGGTACATCTTCGGCTGGAAGGAGATCGAGTTTGAGGTCATCCGGGACGGCGCGGGGAACGTCATCACCGTCTGCTCCATGGAGAATCTGGACCCCGTGGGCATCCACACCGGCGACTCCATCGTGGTGGCCCCGGCCCTGACGCTGATGGACCAGGAGTACCAGATGCTTCGATCCGCGGCCCTGGACATCATCACCGAGCTTGGCATCGAGGGCGGCTGCAACTGCCAGTTTGCCTTAGACCCCGACAGCTTCGAGTACGCGGTCATCGAGGTCAACCCCCGTGTGTCCCGCTCCTCGGCCCTGGCCTCCAAGGCCACGGGCTACCCCATCGCCAAGGTGGCGGTGAAGATCGCCCTGGGGTACACCCTGGATGAAATAAGAAACGACATCACCGGCAAGACCTACGCCTGCTTCGAGCCCACGGTGGACTACTGCGTGGTGAAGTTCCCCAAGTGGCCCTTCGACAAGTTCCACGGCGCGGGACGGCGTCTTGGTACGCAAATGAAGGCCACCGGCGAGGTCATGAGCATCGGGCGGAATTTCGAGTCCGCCCTCATGAAGGCCGTGCGCGGCGCCGAGATCGGCCAGTCCACCCTGAACCGCGCCCCGGAGCCCGGCAAGAGCCTGGAGGAGCGCCTGGCGGCCATGGACGACCTTCGAATCTTCACCGTCTTTGAGGCGCTGAAGGCCGGGGTGAGCCCGGAGCACATCCACCAGGTCACCATGATCGACCGCTGGTTCCTCTCCAAGCTCCAAAACCTGGTAAATTACGAAAATTATATCGCCAAAAACGGCATCGACGATGAGACGTATCTGAAGGGCAAGCGCTACGGCTACACCGACGCCGCCCTCCGGGCCCTCTCCGGGCAGAGCGAGATTCCCCATCTCGATTCCGTGTACAAGATGGTGGACACGTGCGCTGCGGAGTTCGAGGCGGAGACGCCCTATTACTACTCCGCCTACGACAGCAAGTGCGACTCCCGGCCCCTGCCCCGGCGGCGCATGAGCGTCATCGTCATCGGCTCCGGCCCCATCCGCATCGGCCAGGGCATCGAGTTCGACTACAGCTCCGTCCACTGTGCCGTGACCCTCAAGAAGCTGGGGTACGACGTGGTGATCATCAACAACAACCCGGAGACTGTCTCCACCGACTACGACACGGCGGACAGGCTCTACTTCGAGCCCCTGACCCCCGAGGACGTCATGGGCGTCATCGAGGTGGAAAAGCCCATCGGCGTGGTGGTGGCCTTCGGCGGCCAGACGGCCATCAAGCTCACGGAGTACCTGGATAAAGCCGGCATCCGCATCCTGGGCACCAGCGCCGAGGGCATCGACCTGGCGGAGGACCGGGAGCGGTTCGACGCCCTTTTGGAAAAAATGGGCATCAAACGCCCCAAGGGCTGCGGCACCCACACCTTAGAGGAGGCCCTGGAGGCCGCCAACTCCCTGGGCTACCCGGTGCTGCTGCGGCCCAGCTACGTCATCGGCGGCCAGAACATGGTCATCGCCCACGACGACAATGACGTGCGCAGCTACATGGCCCTCATTTTCGCCAGCACCGAGCGGGAGGACAATTCCGTCTTAGTGGACAAGTACATGCCCGGCACGGAGCTGGAGGTAGACGTCATCTCCGACGGCACGGACGTGCTGATGCCCGGCATCATGGAGCACATCGAGCGGGCCGGCGTCCACTCCGGGGACTCCATCGCCGTCTATCCCCCCTACAACCTGACGGACAAGATGATGGCCCGGGTGGTGGACTGCTCCACACGCCTGGCGCTGGAGCTGGGGACCCGGGGCCTCGTCAACATCCAGTACCTCATCTATAAAAAGGAGCTCTACGTCATCGAGGTGAACCCCCGGGCCTCCCGGACGGTGCCCTATCTTTCCAAGGTCACGGGCATCCCCATGGTTGACGTGGCCTCCAGGGTCATGATGGGCGCCACCTTAAAGGGCCTGGGCTATGAGCAGGTCCTGTGCGACACGCCCCCCTACTACGCCGTGAAGGTCCCGGTGTTCTCCTTTGAGAAGATCACCGACGCCAACTCCATGCTGGGTCCCGAGATGAAGTCCACCGGCGAGGTGCTGGGTCTGGGCCGCACCTTCTCCGAGGCGCTCTTCAAGGGCCTCCGGGCGGCGGGCTACAACCTGGCGGGGGCCTTCACGCCGGGGAAAAACGGCGTGCTCCTCTCCATCGAAAATCACGATCTGCCCGAGGTAGTGCGCCTCGCCAAGAAGATAAACGACCTCCACATGGCCCTCTACGCCACGCCGGACACCGCCCAGGTCATCCGCACGCTGGGCCTGGAGGTCACCGAGGTCAAGCACGTCCACGACGCCTACACCCTCATGGACCAGGGGGCCATCAGCTTCATCGTCTACACCGGGGCCCTCTACGACGACACCATGGGCGACTTCATCGACCTCCACGCCCGGGCGGTACGGCTCCGCATTCCCTGCATCACAAGCCTGGACACCGCGGAGGCGGTGACGGATACCCTGATGAGCCGCTTCACCAACGAAAATACGGAGCTTGTGAATTTAAACTCCATGCGCAGGACCCGGGAGCTGGTGAGCTTTGCCAAGATGCACACCTGCGGCAGCGACTACATCTTCTTCGACAACCGGGACGGGCGCATCACAAGCCCGGAGTCCCTGTCCGTCACCCTTTGCGACAGGATCACCGGCATCGGCGGCGGGGCGCTGGTGCTCATTGAGAATTCCGCCGGCGCCGACGCCAAAATGCGCATCTTCAACCAGGACGGCACCGAGGGCCGCATGGCCGCCAACTCCATCCGCTGTGTGGGAAAGTACCTCTACGACAAGGGCATCGTAAAAAGCGAGCACATGACCATCCAGACGGACACCGGCATCCGCTCCCTCCAGCTCTACACCCGCAACGGCCGGGTCAGCACCGTCAGCGTCCACATGGGCACCGCCTTCCTCGACGCCCGGCGGATGCAGGTGAACCTCATCGGCAAGTCCCGGGTGGTGGACGAGCCCGTGACGGTGGACGGGCAGGAGTACCGCATCACCCTCTCCAGCCTTGGCGTGCCCCACTGCACCGTCTTCACCGACGATTTGGGCGGCGTGGACGTGGAGGGCATCGGCGCGGCCCTCACCGGCTCCGGACTCCTCCCCAAGGGCGCCTTCGTGGAGTTTGTGCGGGTGGTCAACGACGACACCCTGCGCATCCGGGTCTACGCCCCCGACGAGGGCGAGACGCGGGCCAACGGCACCGCCGCCTGCGCCGCCGTCATCGCCGCCACCGAGCGCGGCAGCCTCAAAAAGGCCCGGGACATCACCGTCAAGCTCCCCGGCGGCGACGTCACCGTCAACTACTCCGACGAGTTCGTCACCCTCACCGGCGACGCGATCATGGTATTTGAGGGCGTTTACGAGTATTAAACCGGCTTTAACGCCAAAGAATACCCGGCCCCCCCTGGGCGAAATTCCGATTTCACCCAGGGGGCCTGCCGTTAATATAATATAAAAAGATGAGTATACCCTCTCTTGACAAACGCGTCAGGAGAGGGTATACTGAGACTGTAAGGGGCTCGTCACGTGACGGGGACCCGCAATTTTCAACTAACTTATAATGTCAGTTGACCGTTGGGGCGCATTCCAAGCGGTCAACTGGCATATATGGGGAAAAATACCGCGCAAATCACGGCAAACGCCATGGTCAGCAGCAAGGTAATAAGTACCTTCAACAGTCTTTTCCTCATGCCATTACCACCTCCCTTCGCTCAACGCTCCGGGAAAGCGGGTCCACCGCCAGAAGTGCTGCACCTCCGCACAGCCTCCCCCAAATGGGGCTGGCGTCATCATACTCCTTTTGCCGAACGCTGTCAACCGGCCCTGTTCAAAAATGAGTATACCCCCTCTTGACTTTTGGGCCAGGAGAGGGTATACTGAGACTGTAAGGGGCGATGTCTTGTGACGGGAACCCAATCAAGTCAAGCCAATTTGAAATCAGTTGACCGCTTGGGTGACGTCCAGGCGGTCAACTGGCGTATATGGGGAAAAACACATCCTGAAACACCAAAAATAGTATTACCAGGATGAACGTGATAAGTACCCTTATCCAAGCTTTCCTCACGCCAATACCACCTCCCTTCACGTAACGTTCCGGGAAATGGGTTCACCGCCAGAAGCGCACTACCCCTGGACACAGCCTCCCCCAATGGGGCTGGCGTCATCATACTCCTTTCGGACGATTCTGTCAACCTCCGGGGTGCGGGAGCGTCTTTTGTCATTTATAGAAAAAAGCGTCCTCCTGGCGACTCTCTTTTGCTGTGTGGGGACTTTTTCCACAGCCCCTTTTTGTTACCGCATCATCTTCCACTCCTGCTGTAAGGGCCACATCTCCGGCCTAAGAGCCGCCCTATGGGGCGGTTGGCCTCCGAAACGCGCCTGCGGGCGCAGCGTGCCGGCCCGTGGTTGGAATGAAGCACGACTCCCTTTTATGAGAGGGGTTTCTTTATCAAATCCAATCGGGACGCACATAAAAATCGGGGGACGGGGTGGATCGCTGTTTTCCCCGATTTTCCCTACCTCCCCCGCAGCTCCCAGAACGCCACCGCCGACGCGGCGGCTACATTCAATGAATCCACGCCCCGCTGCATGGGAATCTTCAGCACGTAGTCCGCCGCCGCCACGGTCGCCGGGGCCAGGCCGTCGCCCTCGGCGCCCAGAATCACCGCAAGGCGCGGCTCGCCCTTTGCCGCCGGGTGGTCGATGGGCAGGGAGACATCCGTCAGCGCCAGGGCCGCCGTCTTGAAGCCCAGGGAGCGCAGAAGCTCCATATCCCCCGGCCATTTTTGGAGATACGCCCAGGGCACCTGAAAGACCGTCCCCATGCTGACCCGGACGGCCCGGCGGTTATAGGGGTCGCAGCAGGTGGGCGTCAGCAGCACCGCGTCAAGCCCCAGCGCCGCGGCGGAGCGGAAAATAGCGCCGATGTTGGTGGAGTCCACCACGCCCTCCAGCACCGCGACCCGGCGGGCGGAGGCCAGGATCTCCCGCGCGTCCCGGCCCCGGGGCCGCCGCATGGCGCACAGCACCCCCCGGGTGAGGGCGTACCCCGTCAGGGCCGCCAGCGTCTCCCGCTCCCCGGTGTAGACGGGGACGCCGGGACAGCGGGCGATGAGCTCCGCCCCGTCGCCCTCAATGTGCCGCCGCTCCATCAAAAACGACAGCGGCTGGTACCCCATATCCAGCGCCACCCGGATGACCTTGGGGCTCTCTGCGATGAAAACGCCCCTCTCCGGCTCCAGGACGTTCCGAAGCTGCGCCTCGGTGAGGCGCGCGTAGACGTCCAGCTCCGGGGCGCTGCTGTCGGCGATCTCGATCACAATATCACTCCCTTTTTGAAAATTTTATCATTTTTGGCCTTTCAAGTCAACGCCAAAGGGTGTATAATCAATTTATCATTTTTATGAGGGAGGAACCGCCATGAACGAATATGAAAGGGCCCTGGAGCTCCGGGCCGAGACGGTGGAGAACCGCCGGTTTTTCCACCGGAACGCCGAGTGCGGCGTCCACATGCCCCGGGGCGTCCGGTACGTCACCGAAAAGCTCACGGAATACGGCCTGGACCCCAGGCCCCTGGGGGAGGGCGTCACCGCCGTCCTGGGCTCCGGGAGGCCGGTGCTTCTCCTGCGGGCGGACATGGACGCGCTGCCCATGCCGGAGGAGAGCGGCCTTGACTTCGCCTGCCCCACGGGCACGGAGGCCCACGCCTGCGGCCACGACTGCCACGCGGCCATGCTGCTGACGGCGGCGAAGATGCTGAAGGAACGCGAATCCGAGCTTCGCGGCACGGTGAAGCTCATGTTCCAGCCCGGGGAGGAGACTTTTGAGGGCAGCCGGAACATGATCGACAGCGGCATTCTTGAGGACCCCGCGCCGGAGGCGGCCCTGGCGTTCCACACCGGCCCCGGGAAGCTCCCGGTGGGCCTGGTCATGTACAACGACGCCACCACCATGATGTTCTCCACGGACATCTTCAAGATCACCGTCCGGGGCCGGGGCGGCCACGGGGCGTACCCCCACACGGCGGTGGACCCCATCAACATCGGCGTCCACATCCACCTGGGGCTCCAGGAGCTCATCGCCCGGGAGTCCGACCCCCAGAAATCCTGCCTTCTCACCGTGGGCCACTTTGAGGCCGGCGCCACCGCCAACATCATCCCCGACACCGCCGTATTGGAGGGCACCATCCGCACCAACGACAAGGAGGCCCGGGACAAGCTCCTGCGGCGCATCGGGGAGCTGACGGAGGGCATCGCCGCGGCCTACGGCGGCAGCGCCAAGTGCCAGATTCTGCGCGGCGTCCCGCCCTTGGTGTGCGACGGCGAGGTGGTCCGGGAGATGGTGGGGTACATCAAGGAGGTCCCCGTCCCCGGCCTCGCCTTCTACCCCGGCATCGCCTCCAGCGCCTCGGAGGACTTCGCCTTAGTGGCGGACAGGATCCCCACGGCCTTCATCTACCTGGCCTCCGGCTTTGCCGATGAGCGCGGCGACGCCCCGGCCCACAACCCCAAGGTGATGTACAACGAGGACGTCCTCCCCGTGGGCGCCGCGTGCCTCACCCACTGTGCCATCCGCTGGCTGGAAAATCACAGCAAATAAGGGAAACGCGTTTTTCCCATTCACGCCCTATGGGGCTGTGAAAAAACACGTCGGCTGAGACGTGAATTTTCGCGGCCCCGCTTTTTTGTGGAAAAAACCACGGTT
>CANROF010000006.1 GCA_947632155.1 uncultured Oscillospiraceae bacterium | reverse complement strand
GAGAATTACGTGTGACCCAAGTGCCCGGCTCAAAAGCCGGGCACTTGGTTTGGGTGGGGTGGTTATTGAGCGGTTACAATTAATACTCTTTGGGAAGACAAAAAAATAGAAATTAAGGCAGATGAAATAAAAATAATGTTTGATGCGGGAACTTACCGCTATAAGACGATTACAGAAGTTTTAGAGGATTTTAGATCGTTCGGTTTTACCAATATAACAACGAAGCCAATATACGATCAATACGGAAGTTGGCTTGAGACTGACGGAGAAATAGAATCGATATTAATAGATGGAAAAGATACATTTGCTCCAAACGATATTTTTAAGAAAAACGTGCCAATCAGCATAACTTACCATACAAAAAGATTGTCCTCAGAAGAAATAATTTCTTTGCTTAATAAGTATATAGGGAAGAATGCAAGTGAGATTTTTGCTGCTCTGGAGGGAGTAAAAGATACCATTGTCCTATCAGTTTTAGGTGAAAAGGTTTCTAATGTTGGGGCCAATTATATATTGGATAGAGGACGATACGACTCTAACAGTAGCACCATTTATCTCGAATTTCTGACAAAGGAACAAATAGAACTTACCACACAGTTAAAAACTAGCTTTCCGATGGAAAAAGCTCTTAGGGCTACGGTGGTGGCGCTTACAAACAGCCAGGCAACTGATGTTTTTAATTCAGACGGAAACACATATGACACTTCTAAATTTCACAGTTATAACGATATTTCCGGTTTCTTCATGACTATAGAGGAAAGAGGAAATTGGTTTGCAAAAGATAATCATACATGGCATGTATCCAACATTCTTCTGAAAATGTTTGATGGCGAAATGTATCTGAGGGCTTCTCTTGATGTGTCAATGGATGGTAATAATTATATTGTCTCTGATGTATATAAAACTGTTGGGGCAAAGGATAAGATTGATGATGGAAAAACATATACAACTGAACATATTAATCCATCTGATAGCCATCCCTATTTGACCGTACCTGCTTCTTTGATAGAAGAAGACCGTGATGAATCTGCGGTAAATGCAATGATTTCCGAAAAGAAAAAACATGAGGAATGGGTCGATTCGCAATTTAGCTGGTGGGATGGTTCACACATGGCCCTTGAGACAAGGGGACGGTTCTTTTGTCCCAACTTCGTCGCATCCTGACACAACTTAATCCAACCCCCTACCGGCGTTATCATCCGCGTCCGCATCCCGTGACGCACCGGCGGGCGTGATGTAATAAAATGAGTATACCCCCTCTTGACAAATGCGTCAGGAGAGGGTATACTGAGACTGTGAGGGGGCTCGTCACGTGACGGGGACCCGCTATGTCAACTTAATTTAATCAGTTGACCGCTTGGGTGACCTCCAGGCGGTCAACTGGCGTATATGGGAAACAAAATGCCTGATGCCAGAAACAGCAGCAGGACAAAGAGAATAAGGATAAGTACCTTTTTCCACGTTTTCCACACGCCGTACCACCTCCCTTCACGAAACGTTCCGGGAAAGTGGGTCCACCGCCAGAAGTGCTTGACCTCCGCACAGCCTCCCCCAAAGGGGCTGAAAATATCATACGCCATTTCGACAATTCTGTCAACCGCCCCCTTTCCAATGGGACGGTTTTTGCATTACTGGGCGTATAAGCCGCTATCTATCCGAATTGTTATGGTAAAAAAACGTATCCTCTATTTGACTTTTTGTACAAATGTGCTATAATTACTCCAATAGGCGGGCGGGATGGTCCGCAAAGTAACGAAAAAATGATTTACGGGAGGAGTTATTATGGTTGATTTCAGCTTGAAGGGCAAGGTCGCCCTCATCACCGGCGCTTCCTACGGCATCGGGTTCGCCATCGCCAAGGGCATGGCCGCCGCCGGCGCCACCATCGTCTTTAACGACATAAAGCAGGAGCTGGTGGACAAGGGCCTGGCCGCCTATAAGGAGGCCGGCATCGAGGCCCACGGCTATGTGGCCGACGTCACCGACGAGGCCGCCGTGGCGGAGCTGGTGAAAAAGGTCACCGAAGAGGTGGGCCACATCAACATCCTGGTGAACAACGCCGGCATCATCATGCGCATCCCCATGTGCGATATGACCGCCGCCCAGTTCCGCAAGGTCATCGACATCGACCTCAACGGTCCTTTCATCATGTCCAAGGCCGTCATTCCCGATATGATCGAGCAGGGCGGCGGCAAGATCATCAACATCTGCTCCATGATGAGCGAGCTGGGCCGCGAGACAGTCAGCGCCTACGCCGCGGCCAAGGGGGGCCTGAAGATGCTGACGAAGAACATCGCCAGCGAGTACGGCCAGTACAACATCCAGTGCAACGGCATCGGGCCCGGCTACATAGCCACGCCCCAGACCGCGCCGCTCCGTGAGCCCCAGCCCGACGGCTCCATGCACCCCTTCGACCAGTTCATCCGCGCCAAGACTCCGGCCAACCGCTGGGGCGAGGCGGAGGACCTGGCGGGCCCCGCGGTGTTCCTGGCCTCCCCGGCCTCCGATTTCGTCAACGGCCACATCCTCTACGTGGACGGCGGCATTTTGGCTTACATCGGCAAGCAGCCCGGAAACGAGTAATTGACCTGGCTTTGAAGCCCTGACGGGCTTCAAATGCCAAATTGAATTTGGAGTTTTTAAAAATTGCGCCCCGGATCTCTCTGGGGCGCAATTTTTGCCTGTTGGGGCTGGAAATTGGGGAGATAATGTGGTAATATAAAATTTACGCGCAGCGCGACCTTATAAAAAGGGATGATAGATTATGGACGAGACTATGACGCCGGAGGAGAACGGGTATTTCGCAAACCGGGAGCTTTCGTGGCTGTCCTTCAACGAGCGGGTGCTGGAGGAGGCGCAGGACACCAGAAACCCCCTGGGGGAGAGGCTGAATTTCCTCTCCATTTTCCAGTCCAACCTGGACGAGTTTTACATGGTCCGGGTGGGGACGCTGGTGGACACGCTCCAGAACGGCGTCACGGACGACAAGACGGGCCTCACCTCCGCCCAGCAGATAAAGGCGGTGCTGACCCGGACCGGGGAGCTTCTGGAACGCCGGGACGCCATCTTCCGGGACCTGCTCATCGGCCTCCACGACTACGGCGTGGAGCTGGTGCGGTTCGTGAATCTCCAGGACAAGGCCCAGGAGTACCTGGAGAAATATTTCATGTCCGATGTGCTGCCGGTGCTGTCGCCCCAGATCATCGGCCGCAAGCAGCCTTTCCCGTTTTTACGCAACAAGACCATCTACGCCGTGACGAAGCTCACCACCAAGAGCGGCGGCGCGCGCTTAGGGATCGTCCCCTGCGGCGAGGGGGGCCTGCGGCGGCTGGTGCCCCTGCCGGGGGAGGGGCTGCGGTTCGTCCTCATGGAGGACCTGATCCGCCATTTCCTGCCCCGCATCTTTGAGCACTACGGGGTGGAGGGCTCGGCCCTCATCCGCATCGTCCGCAACGCCGACATAAACGTGGAGGACACCGGCTCCGATGCCGACAGCCAGAGCGCCGAGGACTACCGCAAGTCCATGGAGAAGCTGGTCCGCAGCCGCACGCGCCGGGAGCCGGTGCGCCTGGACTACAACGGACGCCTGGACGAGGACATCCGCCAGGCGCTGCGGGGGTATCTGGGCCTTTCGAAAAAGCACATGTTCCAGACGGCCATCCCCCTGGACCTGAGCTTCATGGGCTTTTTGCGGGACGTCCTCCGGGACAAGACGGAGCTCTTCTACCCCCGCCGGGTGCCCCAGGCCAGCCCCAACGTGGACGCGAGAAAGCCCATCACGCCGCAGATAAGGGACCACGACATTTTACTCAGCTACCCCTACGAGTCCATCCGGCCCTTCCAGCACCTGCTCAACGAGGCCGGCCAGGACCCGGAGGTCGTCTCCATCAAGATGACCCTCTACCGCGTCGCCCACAACAGCAAGATCGTGGAGGCCCTGTGCGACGCCGCCGAAAACGGCAAGGAGGTGGTGGTCCTCGTGGAGCTCCGGGCCCGGTTCGACGAGGAGAACAACATCGGCTGGTCCCGGGTCCTGGAGCAGGCCGGATGCCGGGTGATCTACGGCCTCGATAAGATGAAGGTCCACTCAAAGCTCCTGCTCATCACCCGCCGCCATGAGGGGGAGATCGAGTACATAACCCAGGTGGGCACCGGCAACTACAACGAGGACACCGTGCGGCTCTACACCGACTATGCCCTCATGACCGCCAACCGCGACATCGGCGCCGAGGCCGCCCGGGTGTTCAACTGCCTGGCCATGGGCGAGGTGGTGGAGGACACCAGCCACCTCCTTGTGGCGCCGGCGTGCCTGAGAAGCCGCATCCTCGAGATGATCGACGGCCAGATCGAGGAGGCCCGGAACGGGATGCCCTCGTACCTGGGCTTCAAGCTCAACGGCCTTACGGACAAGGGCCTCATCGAAAAGCTGGCGGAGGCCGGACGGGCCGGGGTCCACATCGACCTTCTGGTCCGGGGCATCTGCTGCCTCATCCCGGGTATCCCCGGCGTCACGGACAACATAAGCGTCTACTCCATCGTGGGGAGATTCCTGGAGCACGCCCGGGTCTACATCATCGGCGTGGGGGAGAGCCGCAGGGTCTACATCTCCTCCGCCGACTTCATGACCCGCAACACCCAGCGCCGGGTGGAGGTGGCGGCGCCCGTCTACGACCCCGCCATCCGCGCCCACATCGAGGAGATGTTCCTGACACAGCTTCACGACAACGTGAAGCTCCGGCAGCAGGACCGGGAGGGGCGGTATACCTACGTGCCCGCCCAGGGGGAGAGCCTCAACTCCCAGGAGCTCTTTTACCAGCGGGCCTACGAGGGCGCCTGGCGCATGTCCCCGGACGCCGGGGAGCCCGCGCCGGAGGAGGAACCGGCTTCCCGGGAGGACCCCGCTCTGCCGGAGCCGGCACCCGCCCCGGAAGGCCCGGCCCCGGAAACGCCCGCCCCGAAGCCGTCACCCGCCCCGGAAACGCCCGCGGCCGCGCCCCCCAAGCGCCGGACCGATACCCGCGACGGCGAGAGCCCCAAAGTATATAAGCTCCTCTATAAGCTCATGCACAGATAATTTTACGCCCGCGCCGGACACGGCGCGGGCATGCTCTTGGCAATCCGACATAAGCAACCGCTTGCCCAAAGAGATGCTTTTGTATGTTTTACTTGCCTTTTTCCCAAAAATGTATATAATGTAAGGTGTTATTCAGGACACCCTTATAGATTTATGGGAGGAATTGAAATGAAAAAGACCTATGTCCGTGTGGCGCTGGCGCTGCTGCTGGCGCTGTCCATGTGCCTTGCGCTGTGCCAGTGCGGCGGCGACGGCGAAGCCCCCGGGTCCCAGGACGAGAACGCCGCGGGCGGGTACACCGTGGATGTCACCCCCTCCGCCGAGAACGTGGAGCTGGGCGGCAGCGTCACGGCCCGGGTGGCCGTCCGCGGCGACGGGAAATTCATCGCCGAGCCCGACGCCGCCGGCCTGAAGCTCGTCTGGACCGCCGACCCGGCGGACGTGGACTTCGCCGTCAGCCCCTCCGGCGTGACGCAGGAGATCGTGACGCCCAGGGCCGCCGGTACGTTCACCGTCACCGTGACGCTGGAGGACGCCGCCGGTGGGGCCCTGGCCTCCGCCAGCTTCACCCTCAACGTCACCGAGCCCGAGCCGGAGGAGATCGCCCCCGAGCCCGTGAACGCCCAGATCTACGTGCCCTTCGTCACCGCCAAGGAGGACTTTATCCGCGGCACCGACGTGTCCTCGCTGCTGGCGGTGCTGAACTCCGGCGCGCGCTTCAAGGACTGGGAGGGGAATTCCCTGGGCGAGAGCGTGGAGGAGAACGGCATGGGCTTTATGAAGCTCCTGGCGGATACCGGCGTCAACTGGATACGCATCCGCGTCTGGAACGACCCCTATGACGCCGAGGGCCGCTCCTACGGCGGCGGCGGCAACGACCTCAATACCGCCGTCACCATCGGCGGCTGGGCCACGCGGGCGGGGATGCGCGTACTTATCGACTTCCACTACTCCGACTTCTGGGCCGACCCGGCCAAGCAGAAGGCCCCCAAGGCATGGCTGGATATGGACCTGGAGACTAAGACCGCGGCGCTCTCTCAGTTTACCACCGACAGCCTCAACACCCTCCTGGACGCCGGCGTTGACGTGGGCATGGTCCAGGTGGGCAACGAGACGACCAACGGCATCTGCGGCGAGTCCGACTGGGCCAACATGGGAAAGCTCTTCGCCGCCGGGTGCGACGCCGTCCACGCCGTGGCCCAGGAGCGGGGCCGCGAGATTCTGGCCGCCATCCACTTCACGAACCCGGAGCGGGGCAATTTTGACGACCTGGCCCGGAATTTGAAGAACAACAACGTAAACTACGACGTCTTCGCCACGTCCTACTACCCCGAGTGGCACGGGACCATTGAAAACCTCACCCGGCAGCTCACCGCCGTGGCGCAAAATTACGGCAAGCGGGTGCTGGTGGCGGAGACGAGCTGCCCCTACACCTATGAGGACGGCGACGGCAACGGCGCCCAGGCCGAGCCCAACGGATACCCCGTCAGCGTCCAGGGCCAGGCCAGCGAATTCGCGGCGGTGGCCAAGGCCGTCCGCAGCGTGGGCGCGGCGGGCATGGGCCTCTTCTACTGGGAGAACGCCTGGATACCGGCGGTGAACATCTCCGGCCTTGAGGGCGCGGAGCGGGAGGCCGCCATAGCGGAGAATGAGCGCCTGTGGGCCGAGTACGGCACCGGCTGGGCCAGCGAGTGGGCCGGGTCCTACGACCCGGACGACGCCGGCCAGTGGTGGGGCGGCCCCGCCATGGACAACAAGGCCATGTTCGACTTTGACGGCAACCCCCTGGAGTCCCTGAAGGTCTACACGTACATGCGCACCGGCACCACCGGCTTTGCCAACGACATCTACGAGGTCCCCGACCTTACGGCGGAGGTGATGCACAATGGCCAGCTCATCCTGCCCGACAGCGCCCACATCGCCTACGTGGACGGCACCGAGGCGGACCTGCCCATCACCTGGGACGAGGCCAGCCTCGCCGCCGTTGACATGACGGCCCTGGGCAGCAAATTCACCGTCTCCGGCGTCATCTCCGACGGACAGTACGACGCGGTGATCTTCTGCACCGTCAGCGTCGTCACGGAGAACCTCCTGAAAAACGGCGCCTTCGAGGACGGAAACACGGGCTACGACCTGACCGGCTGGCCCGGCGACGGCGTCAACAACAAAAACTCCGCCGACACCACCTCCGGCGCCTGGAACCTGCACTTCTGGAACGCCGGGGCCATCAACGGCGCCGTGGCCTCCCAGACCGTGACCCTGGAGCCGGGCGATTACGTGTTCTCCCTCTACGGCCAGGGCGGCGACATGGGCGAGAACGACGTCTTCATCTTCGCGGACGTGGCCGGGGAGCGCAAGACCGAGAGCTTCGAGCTCACGGGCTACCTCGACTGGAAGAACCCGTCCATCCGCTTCACCGTCACGGAGAAAACGGACGTCACCGTGGGCGTCTCCGTCACCGCCGGCGCCGGCGCCTGGGGCACCTTCGACGACTGGACGCTGTATTCGCTGGATTAAATAAACTGTCGGAAAAAGGCCTTTGGCCTTTTTCCGACAAGGGAAACGTGCGGGAAGTTTTCGCTGAATTTTGCGAAATTCAGCGAAAACTTCCCTGCTGTTTTGCTCCGCGCACGGCCCGCAGGGCCGCACACTCCGCAAAACAAAAGGTATTTTTTCCGACGCGCATGTCGCCGGAAAAAATATTGAAATTGAGTTTGTCAAAACCCCCGCCCTGGGGGGTCACCGGACGTCAAAAAATTCCGACAGCCGTGAAAACGCTCCTGTAGGGGCCGCCGTCCCGGCGGCCCGTCTTTCCGATTTGTTCGGGCATCCCGGCAAACGGGATTCCCCCAATTCCGCTGTACGGGCCGTGACCGCAGGGAATGCCCTTGGGCACGCCCACGGCGGCCCTTCCCCCGAGCGCCCCGTTAAATGGAGGGCGGGAGCGTAACGAAAGACGGGCCGCCGAGACGGCGGCCCCTACAAAGACGTGGCGCATTATACGGTAATGGGGTGGTGAATCGGGAATGGGCCAACCTGGGCGAGCCCAAGGGCCTTCCCTGCGGTCACGGCCCGTCGATATTCGCCTACGTTCCAATAAACCAATATCCTTTGGGGCCCGGTCACTTTTTCCACTCCGGGTAATCGAACGGGTCGATGGGGTGGAGGTCGAAGAAGCGGAGGGTTTCGGCGGCGTCGGAGCGGATCTGGTCCCGCAGGTCCTCGATGCGGCGGAATTTGATCTCCGGGCGGAGGAATCTGTAAAACTCCACCCGGATGCGCTGGCCGTAGAGATTCCTGTCCACGCCTAAAAGGTGGCTCTCCACCGTCACCGCCGTCTCGCCGCCCACGGTGGGCCGGACGCCGATGTTCGTCACCGCCGGGAAGCGCTCGCCGGTCTGGAGGATGTGGGCCTCGGCTATGTAGACGCCGTGGCGGGGCACTAAAACGCCGTCCTCAAAGCGCATGTTGATGGTGGGGGTGCCCAGCGTCCGCCCGAAGCGGTAGCCGCTGCGGACGGCGTCGGTCAGAAGATGCCTGTGGCCCAGGAGCTCCCCGGCCCGGCGGCACTGGCCCTCGGAAAGGAGCCTTCGTATCCTGGTGGAGCTGATGGGCTCGCCGGAGTCCAGCACCGGGGGGACGATGAAACAGCCCAGGCCCAGCTCCCGGCACTTTTTTTGCAGAAGCTCCGCGTTCCCGGCGCCCTGATAGCCGAAGCGGAAGTCGTACCCCGCCACGAGGCACACGGCGCCGAAGTCCGAGCGCAGCCACTCCACGAATTTGTCCCAGGCCATATGGCGGAGCTCCGAGTCGAAGTGGAGGAAGATGAGGTCCTCGATGCCGCAGACCCTCCGCATGATGTCCGCCCGGTCCAGGGCCGAGTTTATCATGGGCACCGGCGTGCCCTCGATGGTCTTGCCGGGGGGCGTGTCGAAGGACAGCACCGCCGGCTCCACGCCGTATTCCGCCGCCAGCTCCCGGGCCGCCTTCAAAAGGGCCGCGTGGCCCAGATGCACCCCGTCAAAAAAGCCCAGGGCGATAACACGTTTTCCTTTTTCCAAATCCTCTCACCTCACACGGCAAAAAAGCTCTTGACCGTGGCCATTTTCTCCCCCGTGACCCGGCCCAGCATGAGAAATTCGCCGTCCCCGGCGTAGACCCGGTAGAGCCCGTCCACGAGCTTTACCGGGAAGACGTTCCCGCACCGGCATTTGCGCTCCGAGGCCGCGTCCACGGTGACGGCGGGGTACTCCCGGAAGAGACTGTCCACGGGCAGGAGATACCGCTCCGCCTCCCCCTTTTCGGCGGCGGCCACCAGGGTGGGGAGGGGGTGGGCGTCCTCGATGCCGAAGACCCCGGCCCGCGTGCGCCGGAGGGCCGCCATGCACGCCCCGCAGCCCAGCCTTTGGCCAATATCGTGACAGAGTGTCCGTATATATGTCCCCTTGGAGCACTCCACGTCCAGAAGAAAGTCGCCGTTTTCCTCCCCCAAAAGGTCGATGGAGTAAATGGTGACGCTCCGGGCGGGGCGCTCCACGCTCTGGCCCCGCCGCGCCAGCTCGTAGAGCCTCCGCCCCCCGATCTTCACGGCGGAGTACATGGGCGGCACCTGCTTTATCTCCCCGGTGAATTCACCCAGGACCGCGCTGAGGTCCGCCCGGGTGACGCCGGAGGCGCCGCGCGTCTCCAGCGCCGTACCGGCGGTGTCCTGGGTGTCGGTGACGAGGCCCAGACGGATGGCGGCGGTGTAGCGCTTGCGGTGGTTCTCCGCAAACTCCACGGCCCGGGTGGCCCGGCCCACAAAGACGGGCAGCACCCCGGTGGCCATGGGGTCCAGGGTCCCGGAGTGGCCCACGCGCTTTTCCCGCAGCGCCCCCCGGAGCTTGGCGCAGACGTCCTGGCTGGTCCAGCCGGAGGGCTTGTCCACAATGAATATTCCCGTCATGGCGCGTCCTTTCCGGCGTACTGCCGGACCGTCCCCCACTGATCCTGGCGCACGGTCACGTCCACCGCGATGCCGGACTCGGTGTAGTTGACGGCGTGGACCTCCGCCTCCCGGTGCAGAAGGTCCAGCAAAGCGCCGGCGGAGAAGGGGAGCGTCAGGGTGACGCGCTTTTTGCCCCGGTCCAGGACCTGGACGATCTTTTCAAGGAGCCTGTCCGTGCCCTCGCCGGTCTTGGCGGAGATGGCCACGGAATCGGGCGAGCGGGGGATCCCCGCGGGGTCGGGGCAGACGTCGGCCTTGTTGTAGACGTCGATGCAGGGCGTGCCGGAGGCGCCCAGCTCCGCGATGAGCCGCCGGACCACGTCCGTCTGCGTGTCCCGCTCCGGGGAGGAGGAGTCTATCACGTGGAGGAGCACGTCGGCAAAGGTCAGCTCCTCCAGGGTGGCCTTGAAGGCCTCCACCAGGTGGTGGGGGAGCTTGCGGATGAAGCCCACGGTGTCGGACAACAGCGCCTCGCTGCCCGGGGCCAGGGTGAGCTTCCGGGTGGTGGTGTCCAGCGTGTCGAAGAGCCTGTCGTTGGCCTCGATGCCCGCCCCGGTGAGGCGGTTCAGGAGCGTGGACTTCCCGGCGTTGGTGTAGCCCACCAAGGCGATGACCGGGACGCCGTTTTTCTCCCGGGCGCGGCGCTGGGTGCCCCGGACGCGGCGGACGTCCTCCAATTCCTCTTCCAATTTCTGTATCTTCCGGCGGATGTGGCGGCGGTCCGTCTCGAGCTGCGTCTCGCCGGGGCCCCGGGTGCCGATGGGGCTCTTGCCGCCGGAGGCCGTCTGGCGCACAAGGTGCGTCCACATGCCGGTGAGGCGGGGGAGAAGGTAGTTATACTGCGCCAGCTCCACCTGGAGCCGCCCCTCCCGGGTGCGGGCGCGGGTGGCGAAGATGTCCAGAATGAGCTGGGAGCGGTCCAGCACGTGGACGCCCAGGTCCTCCTCCAGCGCCCGGAGCTGGGAGGGGGAGAGCTCGTTGTCGAATACGGCGAGGGAGCACCCGTTGGCCTCCAAAAGCGCCTTGACCTCCCGGACCTTGCCCTCGCCGATGAAGCTCCGGGGGTCGGGGGCGCGCTTGTTTTGGAGCATTTTGCCAAGGCACACCCCTCCGGCAGTCTCCAAAAGGGCCTCCAGCTCGTCCAATGTGGTGTCCGAGGAGCGCTCGCGCTCCTCCATGGTGTCGGCGGCCAGTCCCACAAGGACGGCCCGTTCAGTTTCCGTTTTTTCCAATGGCTCGTTTTCCTTTTCAGATAGATGATTTTTTTCTCAGTATACCACGTTTTTCGCCGGTTGTATAGAAGTTTTGCGGCTTTTCCGCCGGACGTCAGGCGGGGGGATGCAGGAAAAGGAAGAAAAAACGGCCGTTCATAGAATTTTCACTTGCAAGATGGACACGCGTGGGGTATAATAGGACATTAGTCCGGGTTTGGACCTCAACGCAAAGATAAATGCAAAGGAATGATTTCGTATGAGCGAAAATATCTCCCCCAAGGCCTCCAGACGCGCCCAGGAGGCCGCCGAGAAGCAGGCCAAGGACAAGAAGTACCGTATGATCGTCACCACCGTCTGCTGTGTGGTGGTCGTGATGGTCCTTTTTGTGGCCCTCTTCGGCTCCAACCTCTTTTACAACAAGACCGCCGCTGTGGACATCAACGGCAGTAAGTACACAGTCGCGGACTTCAACTACAACTATTTCACCGTATACAACAGCTACTACAGCCAGGCGTACAGCACCTACGGCAGCTACCTGCAGTATTTCTCCGGCATCCTGCCCAGCACCGCCACGTCCTTCCGCGACCAGGTGTACTCCGAGTCCGACGGCAACAAGGTGACCTGGGCCGATTACTTCGAGGAAGCGGCCCTCCAGCGCATGGAGCGCGTGGCCATGCTGGTGGCTGAGGCCAAGGCCGCGGGATTTGCCCTCAGCGACGAGGACCGGGCCGGCATCGACGAGACGGTGGAGGGCCTGAGCGCCCAGGCCGTGTCCTACGGCTACGGGGACCTGCAGTCCTACCTCACCTATTTCTACGGCAAGGGCATGACCGAGAAGGTCTTCCGCGAAAATCTGGAGCGCGACGCCATCGCCACCGGCTATTCCCTCCAGGTCAACGACAGCTTCACCTACACCCCCGATGAGCTGTCCGCCCACTACGCCGAGCACGCCGACGACTACGACTACTTTATCTACCGCTCCTACTACTTCTCCGGCGCGGCCGTCACCGACAACGAGGACACCGAGGAGGACGAGACGCTCTCCGCCGAGGACGCCCTTGCCAAGGCCGAGGCCGACGCCAAGGCGTTTGAGGCCGCCGTCAAGTCCGAGCAGGACTTCATCGACTACGCCGCCTCCCTCCACGCCGACGACGAGGACTACGACGCCGACGAGAGCACCAAGGTGACCTATCAGGGCGCCTCTCTGGGCGCCGCCGTGAAGGATTGGCTCACCAGCGCCGACCGCAAGGCCGGCGACGTGGCGGCCGTCAAGACCCCCGACGACGCCAGCTCCCAGGGCTGGTACGTGCTCTACTTCATGGGCCGCGACAACAACCAGTACCAGGGCGTCTCCGGCTACTACGCCCGGTTTGCCAACAGCACCGACATAAGCCGCGACGACTATGAGACGGAGGAGGAGTACAAGAAGGCCCTGAAGGACGACGCCGAGAAGCGCGCCAGCGAGTACTTCACCACCTTCGTCAACGGCAGCTCCAAGGATTACGACACCTTTGTCTCCGTGATGCAGGCCGCCGGGGAGAACGCCACCGAGCAGTCCGCCTTTGAGCACGCCGGCCTTTACAGCATGGTGGAGGAGGTCGCCCAGTGGCTCCACGACAGCGAGCGGGTGGAGGGCGACGTCAACGTCATCTACACCGAGGATTACGGCGCCATCGTGGTCTACTACAAGGGCAATGACGGCGTTTACGCCGACTACATGTCCGAAAACAACATGCGCTCCGAGGACTACTCCAACTGGGAGACGGAAAAGCTCGAGTCCTATAAGGCCCACAAACAGTGGGAGATGTTCCTCTCCAAGAAGATCTCCGGCCTCGGCGGCTGACGCCGTCAAAAAAACGGACAATTTGTCTTCCCAAAGCGGCTCAAAAGAGCCGCTTTGGCTTTATGGAGGGTAGTATGACGCTCTTTGAAAAGCTGGACGAATATGGCCGGAGCGGGGCGCTGCCCATGCATATGCCGGGGCACAAGCGCAACGAGGCGGCCTTCCCGTGGCTCTCCGGCCTTGCCGGGCGGGATATTACGGAGATAGAGGGCTTCGACAACTTAAATGACCCGGAGGGGCTTTTTCGCGGCCTGGAGCGCCGCGCCGCGCGGCTCTGGGGGGCGGGGGAGAGCCTGGTGCTGGTGAACGGCAGCACCGTGGGGCTCCTGGCCGCCGTCCTCTCCGTCCTCCGGGACGGCGGGGAGCTTTTGATGTGCCGGGACTCCCACCGGAGCGTCTACCACGCCGCGCAGCTCGGAAGGATCCGGACGCGGTATCTCTCCCCGGCCCGGGACCCGGAGCTGGGGATCCCCCTCTCGGTGACGCCGGGGGAGGTGGAGGCGGCGCTGCGCGCACACCCCGGCGTCCGGCTGGTGTGCGTCACCAGCCCCACCTACGAGGGGGTCGTCAGCGACATCAAAGCCGTCGCCGGGGTGTGCCGCGCCCACAAGGTCCCCCTTTTGGTGGACGAGGCCCACGGGGCGCACTTTGGCTTCGGGGGCTTTCCCGCCTCCGCCGTGACGCTGGGGGCGGACATCGCGGTGCAGAGCCTCCACAAAACGCTGCCGGCCCTGACGCAGACGGCGCTTTTGCACATGAACCCCGGCCTTGTGGACCCCGGGCGGGTGCGGGCCTGCGCCGCCATGCTCCAGACCTCCAGCCCCTCCTACCTCCTGTCCGCCTCCGTGGACGGGTGCGTGGACTTTTTGGAGCGGGAGGGGGACGCGGCGGCGGAGCGGTGGCTTGCGGCGCTCCGGACGTTCCGGGAGGAGACGGCGGCGCTGGAGAAGCTGCGCCTCTGGCGCGGAGGGGAGGGCGTCTTCGCCCTGGACCCGTCGAAGCTGCTGATAAGCGCCGGCGGCCCCGGGCTCGCCGGGGCGCTACGGGAAAGATACGGCATCGAGCCGGAGTACGCCTGCCGCTCCCACGTCCTGTGCATGACGGGGATGGGCGACACGGAAAGGTCCCTCTCCCGCCTGGCCGCCGCCCTCCGGGCGCTGGACCGGGAGGCGCCGCCGCCGGAGGGGAGGGGCGCGCCGCCGGCGGCGCTTCCCCGCCAGGTCCTGCCCCTCCACGAGGCCGCCGCCCGCCCCGGGCGCCTTGTGCCGGCGGGGGAGGCGGAGGGGCGCGTCTCCGGGGAGTACATCTGGAGCTATCCGCCGGGCGTTCCGCTGCTGGTCCCCGGCGAGGAGGTGACCGCGGAGGCCCTGGAGGCCCTGAAAACGGCGGATAACCTCCATTCGGACCGGAAAGCCACCCCGGATTCGATTTTTTGTGTTGACCTTCCGTGAAAAATAGTGTAAGATTATGATGATAATGTTTTCGGGAAAGGGGGAACCACCCATGAAGAGGATAAAGACCGTTGAGACTCGCGACCTGAGGGCCAGCGTCAGGACCGGCGGCTGCGGCGAGTGCCAGACCTCCTGCCAGTCCGCCTGCAAGACCTCCTGCGGCGTTGCCAACCAGCTCTGCGAAAAGAAGAGCAAATGATCAAGATTGGCAAAATAAGTACCGCTTGCGCCTCAACGCAAGCGGTATTTTTTGGGGTGAAAGTATGATACATCAGTATAAATTAAACGGCTTCAACATCGTCCTTGACGTGTACTCCGGCTCCGTCCACGTGGTGGACGAGGTGGCCTACGACATGATCGCCATGTTCGAGGACCACGCCCCGGAGGAGATCGTCTCCGCCATGCTGGAGAAGTACGGGGACCGGGAGGACGTGACGGAGGCCGACCTCCGGGAGTGCCTTTCGGACATCCGGGCCCTGAAGGACGCGGGAAAGCTCTTTTCCCGGGACGAGTACGCGGGGCTGGCCTTCGATTTCAAAAGGCGCTCCAATGAGGTGAAGGCCCTGTGCCTCCACGTGGCCCACACCTGCAATTTAAACTGCTCCTACTGCTTCGCCTCCCAGGGCAAGTACCACGGGGAGCGGGCGCTGATGAGCTTCGAGGTGGGCAGGCGGGCCCTGGATTTCTTAGTTGAGAGCTCCGGGAGCCGCACGAATTTGGAGGTGGACTTCTTCGGCGGCGAGCCGCTGATGAACTGGCAGGTGGTAAAGGACCTGGTGGCCTATGCCCGGTCCATCGAGGGGGAGAGGCACAAAAAATTCCGCTTCACCCTCACCACCAACGGCGTTCTGGTGGACGACGAGGTCATCGACTTTGCCAATCGCGAGATGAACAACGTGGTCATGTCCATCGACGGCCGGCCGGAGGTCCACGACCGCTTCCGGGTGGACTATGCCGGACGTGGGAGCTACGAGAAAATCGTCCCCAAATTCCTGGATTTTGCCAAAAAGCGGGGGGACCGGAGCTACTACGTCCGGGGGACCTATACACACTTCAACACGGACTTTACAAACGACATATTCCACCTCGCCGACCTGGGCTTCACGGAGCTTTCCATGGAGCCGGTGGTCTGCGCGCCCGACGACCCCTGTGCCCTGACGGAGGAGGACCTGCCCGTGCTTTTTGAGCAGTATGAGATCCTGGCAAAGGAGATGCTGAAACGGGAAAAAGAGGGCCGGCCCTTCACCTTCTACCACTACATGATCGACCTCACCCACGGGCCGTGCATCTACAAGCGCATCTCCGGCTGCGGCTCCGGCACGGAGTACATGGCCGTGACGCCCTGGGGGGACCTCTACCCCTGCCACCAATTCGTGGGGGACGAAAAATATCTCATGGGCAATATCTGGGACGGCGTCACCAACACCGCCCTCCGGGACGAGTTTAAGCTGTGCAACGCCTATGCGCGGCCTGAGTGCGACGGCTGCTGGGCGCGGCTCTACTGCTCCGGCGGGTGCGCCGCCAACGCATACCACGCCACGGGCTCCATCCGGGGCGTCTACAAATACGGCTGTGAGCTTTTCAAAAAGCGCATGGAGTGCGCCATCATGATGAAGGCGGCCCGGGCCGAAGAGGCCGGGGAGGTCCAATGACCACCCTGCGCGGACGGCTCATCGCTTGGGCGAAAAAGGAGTACGGCGGCGGGCCGGAGCGGCCCTTTTCCACGGCGCCGGCGTATGAGGTCCTGCGCCACGCGGAAAACCGCAAATGGTACGCCCTCTTTATGGACGTGCCCTACTCCCGGCTGGGCCTTCCCGGGGAGGGGCGGGCGGACGTCGTGGACTTGAAGTGCGACCCGGTGCTGGCCGCCGGGCTCCGGGACGGCGCGGGCATCCTCCCGGGCTATCACATGCGCCGGGAGAGCTGGATCACGGTGCTTCTGGACGGGACGGTGCCGCTCAAAGATATAAAACCGCTGCTGAGTTTGAGCTTCGACTTCACTTCCGCCAAAAGGGCCGGGGCGAAGTCCTCCCGGATAACCCGCTGGCTGGTCCCGGCAAACCCGAAATTCTACGACATCGAGGAGGGCCTCCGGGAGAGCGGCGACGGGACCATTCTCTGGAAACAGAGCAGCGGCGTCCACGTGGGGGACACGGTGTATATCTACGTGGCGGCGCCGGTCAGCGCTGTGCGGTATAAGTGCGGGGCCCTGGAGACGGACATCCCCATGGAGTACCGGGACGAGAACGTCAGCATGAAGCGGGTCATGCGCTTAAAGCTCCTGCGCCGTTACGACGGCGCTCCCATAGGGCGGGAGCTTTTGCAAAAGCACGGCGTATTCGCCGTCCGGGGACCGAGGAGTATGCCCCGGAGCCTGGAGACGGAGATAGAGGAGATGTACCGTGCATGACATATGGAATCCCTGGCACGGCTGCCGGAAAAAGAGCGAGGGCTGCGACAACTGCTACATGTTCTATCTTGACGCCCTCCGGGATAAGGACGGCGGGGAGATCTACAGGACCAAGGCGGGCTTCCGCTACCCCCTGAGCCGGGACCGGGCGGGAAACTATAAGGTCAAAAGCGGCGAGATGCTGCGGGTCTGCATGACCTCCGACTTCTTTTTGGAGGACGCCGACCGGTGGCGGGACGAGGCCTGGGGCATCATCGCCCAGAGGCCGGACGTGAAATTCTACCTCCTGACGAAGCGCCCGGAGCGGGTGGCGGAGCACCTGCCCATGAACTGGGGGGACGGCTGGGACAACGTCTTTTTCAACGTCACCGCCGAGAACCAGCGCCGGGCCGACGAGCGGATACCTATTTTGCTGGACCTGCCTTTCAAGCACCGGGGCGTCATGTGCGCGCCGTTTATCGGGCCCGTCAGCATACGCAAATACCTGGAGACGGGCAAAATAGACCAGGTCCAGTGCGACGGGGAGAACTACGACGGGGCGCGGCCCCTTGATTTCGACTGGGTGAGGACCCTCCGCCGGGAGTGCGAGGACAACGGCGTCACCTTCGTCTTTCTGGGCACGGGCAGGAGGTTTATCAAGGACGGGAGGCTCTATAAGATCGAGGGAAACGCCCTCCAGAGCCGCCAGGCGTACCTCTCCGGTATGAGCTTTCAGGGCCGGCCCATACGGTTTGACCTGACGGACGAGCGCGGGTATCCCATCCCGGAGGAGCGGCTGTATAAGCCCCATTTTCGTGAGCGCTGCCGCACCTGCGGCATGCGCCCCACCTGCAACGGCTGCTCCGACTGCGGAAAATGCGGCCAATAAGCGCCGCCTCAAAGCGCCGCCTCACGGCGGCGCTTCAGCTTGTCAAAAAACTCAAATTCAATATTTTTTCCAAGGACATGTGCCTTGGAAAAAATCCCTTTTGTCGCACAAGTGCCGCCTACGGCGGCGCGCAGGGCGACAGCAGGGCAATTTTTCTGAATTCCGCAGAATTCAGAAAAATTGCCCGCACGTTCCCCTTGTCAAAAAAGCCCGTCAGGGCTTTTTCGACAAATAAATTAGGTGTTCGCGGACCTTGTACATGAGGTCCGTGGTGTCGGTGCCGTAGAGGAGGTATACCTCGCTGCCCGGCTCCATGTGCAGAAGCTCCGAGGCCGCCAGCTCGTCGCGCTCAAGGCTTATCCGCTCCTCTGGAACGCCCGCCAGGAGGAGCCGCAGCTTCATGTCCTTATACCTGGGCCCGGCGCAGACGATGTGGGTTATCTCCGGGCGGGCAAGGAACTCGTAGTCGCAGTCGTAGTACCAGCAGACGTTTTCCGACCAGTGCTGCTCGTCGGACATGCTGTTCATCATCAAAAGGAGCTCCTTCTTCCCCGGCCTTCCGGCCAGATAGTCGAATACCCGGGAGCATCCGATGGCGTTCTTGTCCTTGGCGAGCTGATTTATCACCCGGACGCCCCGGACGTCCGCCTCGTCCCGGCGGATGCCGGCGATCTTCACGTTCTCAAGGCACCGGGCGATCCGGGCGTGGTCCATGCCCGTCTCCCGCAGAGCCGCCACCACCGCGGTGAGGTTATACATGTCGAAAACGGCGTCGGTCAAAAGCTTATATGTCCCGGCCCCGGAGGCGTCCGTGACGGTCAGCGTCCCCGCCGGGATGTCCGCCCGGGCGGAGTAGTCGTACCCCGGGGAGGCGAAGCCGCAGTCGGCGCACCGGGCCCGGCCGATATGGTGGTAGCGCACGTACTCAAACTCCATGCGCCCGGCGCATTTGGGGCAGATCCGCACGTCGTTTATGCGGTTTACGCAGGTGTCGCGGTCGGTGTCCAGCCTCTCGATGCCGAAATAGCTTCTGGGATTCTCCGGGGCCACCCGGCAGGAGATGAGGTCGTCGGCGTTGAGCAGGAGCTTGAGCCCCCGGGGGATATATCTGTCCAGCCGCGAGGCCACGAACTCCGCGTGGGCGTTGCGCATGAGGGAGTCCCGGAAGAGATTTGTGATGATGAGCAGGTCCGGCGCGGCGTCCGGCAGGACGTAGCGCGTGGCGTGCTCGTCGATCTCCAGCACCGCGGCGTCGTATTTGCACCGGTTGAAAAGGCTCACCCCCGGCAACAGCGCCGAGGCGATGCCGGAGTAGAGGTTGTAGCCGCCCCGGTTGGCCCGGACGCGCAGTCCCCCGGCGGTGAGGGCGTCGCAGAGAAGATTGGCCACGGTGGTCTTGCCGTTGGTGCCGGTGACGGCGATGACCGTCGCCGGCTTTGCCATATAGGCCATAAAATGGGGGCAGAGCCTCATGGCGATCATGCCGGGGCGGTTGTTGGCGTGAAAGCCCAGGAGCCTCAGCGCCGCCACGGACAGCTTCGCCGCCCAAAGGGCAAGGATGAACCTGACCTTACCCATAAATCCCGCCGCCCCGCGCTTGTCCATATCGCGGCCCCCCTTAATCTCAAATTTCCACTGTCTATTTTATCCCATCCGCCCAAAAAATGCAATACCGCCTTATGAACTATGAATACCGCGGGAAACGCCTTTAGACACGGCATAGGGGCCGCCAAGAGAGGCGGCCCCTACGGGAAACGTGTTGGAATTTGGAAGGTTATCGAGGGCAATTTTTATCAGAGGCCGAATTTTTCGCAGAAGCTCTCTATGAACGCGGCGGTGTGGACGCGCAGGGAGGGGTTGGAGGGCTGGAGGTACAGCACGCCGTTATTGAGGGACCCGGCGATGAGGCCGTTTTCCACGCCCCAGGCCATGGCCTCGAGGGCCCAGGAGCTCACCTCGCTGACATCGGCAAAGGCGCTCAGGTCAAAATCGCTGTCGGGCTTATCCATGTAGCTCCACAGCATGGTGATGAACTGCTCGCGGGTGATGGGGGCGTTGGGGTTGCTGCCGTCGCTGACGCCGTGCTCGACGGCCCAGGCCGTGCCGATGACGTCCCAGGGCTCGGGTCCGGCGGCGATGTCCACGCCGTCCAGCCGCGCCAGAATGGCGGTGGCCTCCTTCCGGGTCGTTCTGCGCAGCGCGCCGAAATTGCCGTCTCCGACGCCGCTCATGAGGCCGCGCCTCACCATGTAGCCCACGTTCTGGGTAAACCACACGCCCTCATTGGGGACGTCGCTGAAGGTACTGACCCAGGGCTCCGTCATATCGGGCTTCTCCGGCTCGGGCTCCGTGGGCTCGGGCTTTTCCGGCTCCGGGTCCGGCTCGGGGTCGCTGGGCCAGGTGGGCCACGTGGGCCAGGTGGGCGCGGAGTAGTTGGGGTCCGCGGCGCCGCAGACGGAGCACGAGCCGTTCACAAAGCTGTGCTCCAGGGGCGCTATGGCGACCGTCTCGTGCGCTCCGCACACAACGCAGGTTTCCTCGGCCACGCCGGCCTCGGCGCAGGTGGGCTCCTTCGTGACCTTGACCTCCAGGCGGTGGCCGATGGCGGGGATGGCGGTGCCGTCGGAGATGACCGCGCCGCAGTCCTTACAGACGATCTTCGCCAGCTTCCCGTCGGTGGTGCAGGTGGGATCGACCGCCTGCTCCTTCACGACGGGGGTGTGTCCCGTGGCGTGGACCACATGGCCCTGGGTGAGCTGCGTGCCGCACTCTTCGCACTTTGTCCCAAGCACATAGCCGTCCTTGGTGCAGGAGGCGCTGGCGTTTTCCCTCCCGTCCTCGTGGACGACGGCGATTTTCGTTTTATCGCTGTGGGTGCAGGCCCTGGATACCACGGCCTCGCCCTTGATTTGGGTGGATTCGGCCTCCTGCTTCGACACAAAGGTGACGTCCAGGACGTCGTTGTGGGAGAGCTCCCCATCCCCGTTGCCAGCCTTGACGGTGTAGGTGCCGTCCTCGTTGGGAGTGAGGGCGACGCCGCCCAGAGCCACGGTGCCCACGGCGTAGCCGTCATCGGCCTCGACGGTGATGGTGACGGATTCTCCGACCTTGACGTCCACGTTGCCGGTCTTGCCCAGGGCCTCCGTATCGTTTACCTTGACGGTGCCGTTGGCGCCCTCGACCACCACCAGCTTGTAGGACTTTTCTTCGGCGGCGGAGGTGTTGGCACTCTTTTTCACCGCCACGATCTCAAAGGGGGAGAAGGCGTCGCACATGATGACCATGCCGTAGGGCGTGGGGATGAGGGTGATCTCCTCGACGCTGACGATGTGCTCGCCCCAGGCGTGTCTGTTCCTGATATCCTTATCGGTTTCTTTCTCGCCCTTGTGTGCAAGCTCATATTCAAGCTCCTTGCACTTCTTTTCCAAGGTGCTGTCGCAGCGGGTGAAGTGGTAGGCCTTCAGCTCCACCTCGGCGTTGTCGGCTGTCAGCATCTCGTAGGTGATGCCCGCCGGGTAGCCCACCTGGACGCGCAGGGAATCGCCGGGCTTCAGCTTCACCATGGGGCAGATGCGGTTGAAGTTGATCTCAAAGACGGAACTGGCGACGATGTCCTTTTGGTCGAGCTTGATATTCTCGTCTACGTGGTATGTGTCGCTGGTCAGGGCGTCGTTGATGCGCTGGTACTCCTCGCGGCTGCCGGCGCCCTCGCTCTTGTCCTCCACCACCAGCATGAGCCGGCCGTTGAAGCCGCTCTTGTTGATCTGGTCGTCCAGGGCATTGAGAAGGTCCTTATCCGTGGTGCCGCCAGCCTCAGCCATCTCGCGGAGATTCAGGTTTTCCGGGGCGTCCAGCAGCGTGGGCTTGCCCCAGAGGTTCCAGTCGATGCCCTGGCTGCGGTAGCAGGCGGGGCACAGGCCCGGGACCTGGACGCAGACGCCAAAGACGTTGGGGAATTTGCCGGAGCGGGAGCCCACCACGCCCTCGATCTGGAAGTCGTACTGGGTGATGTCGTCCTGCCAGAGGTCGGAGGCCCGGAAGTTGAAGGACACGCCGTCGATGCGGCAGCCGGCGTTTACGTCGCAGACGTGGCTGGGGTCATGGGCGGTGTTCACGGGGCAGTCGGTGACGGGCTTCTGGCCCTCGCCCCTGCCGTAGACATAGTGCCAGGCAAAGTCCACGTAGGCATTGGACGGGTCCATATCCACATAGTCGTCCCGGTTTATGTCGAAGGGCAGGTCGCCGTTGATGGTGACCACCATGTCCCCGCCGGTGTGGAGGTCCTGCTGGATGGTGGTGTAGCGCACCCGGACCTGCTGGCCCGCCGCCTGGAGGGTGTTGTCCGCAAAGGCGTCGATGCCGGCGGGGGTGTTGGCCGTGGGGTGGTAGAGCTCGTCGTCAAAGGTGACGTCGAAGCGGTACTCGCGGCCCGCCGTGGCCTGGCAGTTGGCCGCCGGGGTCTGGTGGAAGACGTAGGGGGGCGCCTCGTAGCTGGCGTTGGCGTTGTAGAGCAGCCCGGACTGGGCGATGATCTCGTCCTCGCCGCCGGCGTAGTAGGCCTCCTCGTAGTGGGTCTGCCAGTCGGTGTAGCTGCCCCACTGGCTGTAATTTTGGGGGGCCCGGGTGGTGACGGCCATCTCCACGTACTCGCAGGTGGCGGTGTAGACCCGCAGGCCGTCCGGGGTGTCGCCGAAATACTTGTTATCGCCGGAGAGATACTTCACCGCGGCGGCGTAGTACCACTCGCTCATGGCGTCCACGGTGCCGTCCGGGTGGTAGTCGTACATTTTCAGCAGGAAGAAGAGGCCGTTTTTGGCGTTGTCCTCCATGTTCTTCCCCTCAAAGGTCATGGTGAACACGCCCGCGGGGGTGCCGTCCTCCATGGAGCCCTTTCCGGCGGAGTAGTCTACCCGCAGGCCCTCGGAGCTGCCGTAGGCGGTGTCGCCGTTGAAGCTGGAAGTCTCAACGGCGGGGTAGGTGAACTCGAAATTCCCGGCGGAGACGTACCCCGAGGGGTGCCAGTACTCGCCGATGACGTTCTGGCCCACCAGGAGGTAGTTGGTGTTCTCCTTGCCGTCCCTGCCGGTGGTGGAGATGTCCTTCCGGCCCACGTAGTCGGCGGAGACGGGGTCGTCCCAGGTGGCGTCCACGGCGTACCAGCGCGCTTCGCCGCCGGAGGCGGGGATGTTCACCACGTTCCACATGTGATTCTCCGGGGTGCCCTTGGACTGGATGCCGTGGACGGGCACGCACTGGATGCCCAGCTTCGAAAGGCACAGCTCCATGAGCCGGGAATAGGCCTCGCAGACGCCCTTTTGCGTCACGACGGCGTAGACCGTGCGGATGAAGAGGGCTTCGTTGGTGTTGGCGCCGCAGTCCGTCTCGTACCGGTAGCTGAGGCCCAGGGTGATCTGGTCGTGGACGGAGCGCACCAGGGCCGCTATCTTGTCGGCCTGGGTGTAGGAATTCTGGGCGTTGGCCGTGGCGGCGTCGGTCTTGGCCTTGCCAACGATGGCGTCGATCTTCTCGTTGAGCTCCGCGTCCATGGCGGCAATGGACTTTTCGCCGATTTGGACGTCCTCGGCCTTTTTCCCCGCCAGCAGGTATGTATCGCCCCGGCCGGGGCCAATGTAGAGGTGGTAGGTCCCGCCCTGCTCGGCGGCCTCATAGGTGGGGATGAAGGTGAGGTAGCCGGAGTCCAGCCACCAGAGCTCCGGGTGGTCCAGATCCAGGGCGTCCTTGGCGGCGGCAAAGTCGTTGAAGAGGTCCTTGTTGCCGTTCTTGTACGCCTCCACCGCGGCGCTGTCGATGCCGTCGATGCTGCCGTCGGTCAGCTCGATGAGCGCGGTGCCGGCGTAGTATTGCTCCCTGTTCTCGCCGGTGAACTCCTGAAGGAGCCTGTCGTAAATTTTCTGTGCCGTTGCGCTGAGCTGCTTACGGAAATAATCGGGCGTAATGGCCTCCGCCTCATACACGGAGCCCCCGGCGGATGCCGGCGCGGCGCTGACCCCGGTGACGGCCATAGGCACGGCCATCGCCAGCACCAGCAGAGCGCAGATCAGACGTTTTTTCATAAAGATTCCCACACCTTTCCGGTTCGGTTTACATAAATGGACAGCTTTACATAATCCATTTACATAATCCGATTATAGCGGCAGGGTGTGGGAATGTCAATATTTATCCATTCAGGAAGTGAAAAAATTTTTTGGGTAAAAACGGAACATGTAGTGTATTCCCTGAAATTGGGGCTACTGATATTGTGCTCACCCCATGTTCACGCTTATGTAAACCTCCGGCCACTCGACGCGGAAGGTGACGGGGATGTCGGGGCCGTCGTTGAGGTGTACGAAGGCCGTGCCGGGGTCTGTGTCGCTGAAGGTGTACCCCGCCGGCTTGAGCCCCAGGGGCGAGAGGAACATCATCGCCGGGTCCTGATAATCGAAGCTGGGCAGGCCGTAGTCCGGCGCCGGGTCCATGGGCTCGCTGTAGGCATCGCCGGGGCGGACGATCTCGCTGTTGTCCGCGTCCGGGGCGGCGTCCGTCTCCTCCCACACGCGCAGGGAGCAGGCCAGCACAGCCCCGGTGCTGTCGTCCAGGAGCATGGACATGGACCAGTCGGCGCCGTAAAGCTCCGCCCGCCACAGGATGAGGGCCGAGCCGTCCGCCCCCACCCGGAGGGTGGCGGAGGACTCCAGGGTGTAGTCCATGTCCTCGGGGATGATCTCGTACTCCACCATCTCCCGGACCCGGGCCTTCACGCCGTCGCCGTCCAGGACCTTCCCGGCGGCCAGGGGGATGTCCGTGGCGGAGGCGTCCCCCGCCAGCGTGAGCTTCTGGCCCACGGTGAGCTCGGTGAGGAGGCTCAGGGCCACCTCGTCCGTCTCCACGCTCTCCACCCGGGAGCGCATGGCCCGGTCCCGGGCCGCCAGGGTCACATCCGGCAGCAGGAGGCTGGCGAGGCACAAAACCCCCGCGGCGGCGCAGGTCAGCACGGTCTTACGGTTCATCCTCAGTCTCCGCATCCTGGGCGGCGCCTCCTTTCAGCTCGGCGGTGATGATGGTCCCCCGGCCCAGGACGCTGCGGATGATGAGCTCCCCGCCGTGGAGCCTCACGATCTCGTCGCACAGCGCAAGGCCCAGTCCCACGCCGCCCTGGGCCCGGGAGCGGGACTTGTCCACCCGGTAGAAGGCCTCGGTGATGCGGCTGACCTCCTCCTCCGGGATGCCCCGGCCGTTGTCGGTGACGGAGAGGCGGCAGCCCTCCGGCGTCATCTCGGAGAGGATGAACACCGCCCCCGCGCCCTCCATGGCCTTCCGGGCGTTGTCCACCAGGTTGATGAGAAGCGATTTCACAAGGTCCGGCTCCAGCATACACCGCCCCGGGGCGGCCCGGTAGCCCAGGGTGACGCCGCTCCTGGCGAGCTGCGGGCGCATCACCCGCACCACCCCGGCCACGATGGCCGCCGGGGAGGAGGGCGTCAGC
Source organism: uncultured Oscillospiraceae bacterium (assembly GCA_947632155.1). Classification (GTDB taxonomy): domain Bacteria; phylum Bacillota; class Clostridia; order Oscillospirales; family Oscillospiraceae; genus RUG626. The sequence goes on along the minus strand of CANROF010000006.1, from coordinate 46,621 downwards.
TCAAAGTCCCGCTTTTGTAAGAGCAGCAGGTCCAGGAGCTTGATGGAAAGGCTCTCCAGCCTTCTGCCCTCGGAAAATATGTAGTTGGCGGCGTCCTGGGCCTCCTCCTCGGAGAGCATCCTCCGCCGGAGAAGGTCCGCGTAGCCGATGATGCTGGTCATGGGGTTTTTGAGCTCGTGGGCGAAGGAGCCCATGAACTCCGTCTGGCGCCGGGCGTGCTCCTGGAGCTCCTGGATGTTGGCCTCGAGCCTTCCGGCCATGGCGTTAAACTCATTGGCCAGGTCCTCCAGCTCGTCGCCGCTGCGGACGGCGGCGCGGCCCGTCAGGTCCCCCGCGGCGATCTGCCGGGAGGCCCGGGTAAGGCGCGTCAGGGGCCTTGTGAGCAGCGCCGCCATGAGCCACGAGCCCGCCGCCCCCAGCGCCACCGTCAGCACCAGCAGCCTCCGGTAGGTGGCAAGCTCCTTGTCCCGCAGCCGGTAGGCCTCCGTGATGTCCCGGACGATGTAGAGCGACAGCTTGCTGGTGTTGGCGGTGAGGGCGCCGGAGATCTGGAGTAGGCGCATGTCCCCGCTCTCGCCGTACAGAACGGTGCACCTGCCGGGCTCCGTGTCCACGCTCCTGGGGGTGATGCCGGAGCGGTAGAGGTCCCCGCTCTCCCCGGCCAGGAGCACCCCGTCCCACAGCTCCCGGTCCCGGGACTCCAGGATGGACAGGGCCTCCACGATGTCGTTGTAGTCCGTCTGGGTGCTGATGGAGTTGGCAAGCTGCAGGGTGCTCTGCACCGAGTAATAGGTCCGCAGCGCCGAGCTGCGCTCGCTCTCCAGCGTGGCGTCGAAGGACGCGGAGATGAGCAGGCTCCCGCAGATGCCGAAAATGAGGGCCAGGAGCGTCACCGCCCCCAGCGTCATCTTGACCCGCAGGCGCATCAGTCCGCCTCCAGGCGGTAGCCCACCTTGTGGACGGAGACGAGGCGCGTCTCCCACCCCACCTTTTTCCGGAGGCGCTGGATGTGCAGGTCCACGGTGCGGCTGCCCACGTTGTAGTCCCCGCCCCAGACGCGCTCGTATATCGTCTCCCGGTAGAGCGCCGCGCCGGGATTCCGGGCGAAGAGCAGCAGGAGGTTATATTCCTTGTTGGTCAGCGGAATCTCCTCCCCGCCGCGGCTCACGCGCATGGAGCGGGTGTCGATGGACAGGCCCGCGATCTCGATGACGCTGGCCAGCTTATTGTACCGCCGCAGCACCACCTCGACCCTGGCCAGGAGCTCCACCACCTCAAAGGGCTTGACGATGTAGTCCTCCGCGCCGATCTTCAGCCCGTGGACCCGGTCGGAGATGTCCCCCTTGGCGGTGAGGAAAATGACCGGCACCCCCAGGGGCCGTATGTAGTCCATGAGCTCAAAGCCCGTGGCCCCGGGCAGCATGATGTCCAGGAGTATGAGGTCGAAGCTCTCCTTTTCCAGTATGTCCGCCGCCGCCAGGCCGTCGTAGACGCAGGTGCAGGTGTAGCCGGCCTTGGAAAGGCTCAGCTTTATGAGCGTGGCGATGGGCCGCTCGTCGTCAACTATCAGTACGCGTATCATTGTGATGCTCCTTACGGTGTGTATATGAACGGATTTTACATCAGCCGTGCATCAAAAATGCATCATTCTTGCGTTTTTCGGCGGAGTGTATTATTATAGTAACAGAAAATCTCTGCCTTAGGAAGTGGTAAAATGAAAAAAACCAGGCCCACGGTGGCCCTGATGTACGACTTCGACAAGACCCTCTGCACCAAGGATATGCAGGAGTACAGCTTCATCCCCAACGTCAACATGACCGCCCAGGAGTTCTGGCGGGAGGCCAACGACCTGGCCCGGGAGAAGAAGATGGACGGCATTTTGGCCTACATGTACGTGATGCTGGACCGGGCCCGGGCCGCCAAAAAATCCATCCGGCGGGAGAGCTTCGTGGCCCTGGGAAAGGACCTGGAGTTCTACCCCGGGGTGGAGACGTGGTTTGAGCGGATCGCCGCCTACGGAAAGGCCCAGGGCGTGGACGTGCGGCACTTCATCATCTCCTCGGGCCTGCGGGAGATCATCGAGGGGTCCAGCATCTACAGAAACTTTGCCGAGGTCTTCGCCTGCGAATTCCTCTACGACGTGGACGACGTGGCCCAGTGGCCCAAGAACGTGGTGAATTACACCACCAAGACCCAGTTCCTCTTCCGCATCAACAAGGGCGTCCTGGACCTCTCCGACGACCGGACCCTCAACGAGTTCACCCCGGAGGACGAGCGGCCCGTTCCTTTCCGGAATATGCTCTACATCGGCGACGGGGTGACGGACGTGCCCTGCATGAAGCTGGTGCGGGTGAACGGCGGCTGCTCCATCGCCGTCTATCCCAAAAACAAACGGGAGACGGCGAGCTCCCTCTTGCGGGACGGCCGGGCGGACTTCATGCTCCCCGCGGACTACTCCGAGGGCGGCGAGCTGGAAAAGACCGTCAAAAAGGTCATCAGCAAAATGGCCCTCACCGACGAGCTCCGCCGCCAGAGCGCGGCCCAGATGGAGAAGGTGAGGAGATGACGGAGCTCACCCGCGGGGCCCTCCTGCTCTACATACTCATCGTCAACCTCGCGGCGCTTGTCCTCTACGCCGCGGACAAGCGCCGGGCCGTCCGGGGCATGTGGCGCGTCCCGGAGGCCACCCTTTTGACCGTGGCCGCCGTGGGCGGCTCCCTGGGGGCGCTTTTGGGGATGCACCTGTGCCGCCACAAGACGAAGCACCTGAAATTCACCCTGCTGGTGCCCGCGTTTTTCGTCCTCCACGCGGCGATATTTTCATACCTCTTTTGGATAATTTCTTAAAATTTGAAAAAACCTCTTGACTGTAAAGGGACTTTATACTCTAAAGTACACAGTGAAAGGGGGTCTTTCCATGACGGTAAATGAGATCGAGGCCCGCACCGGGCTTGACCGGGGGACCGTGCGGTATTACGAGGCCCAGGGCCTCATCCGTCCGGCCCGGGAGGCCAACGGGTATCGGAATTATTCGCAGGCCGACCTTGAAAAGCTTTTGAAGGTGAAGCTCCTGCGCGCCCTCAACTTCTCCGTGGATGACATTCTGGCCATGGACGCGGACGCCGGGGACTTTCCCGACCGTCTCCGGGCCCGCGTCCGCTCCCTGGAGGCCCGGCAGGAGGACCTGGAGGACGCAAAGCGCGTCCTGGGGCTGATGCTCTCCGACGGGGCCAGGTATGAGACGCTGAACGCCGGGCGGTATCTGCGCTCCATGGAAAACCCGCCGAAGCCGCCCCTCCCGGCGCGGGAGGATGTCCCCCGGGCGTACACCGCCCCGGGGCCCTGGCGGCGGTATCTGGCGCGGACGCTGGATCTATCCATTCTGGAGCTTTTGTATCTCGCCGCCGCCGTCCTTGTCTTTCACGCGCCGGTGCTGGTGAGCCTCCCCTGGCTCATCCTGGGGGAGGCCGCGGCGCTGGTGCTGACGCTCCTTTTGGAGCCGGCGTGCCTTGCCCTTTTCGGCGCCACGCCGGGCAAGGCGGTGCTGGGAATCCGGGTTTTGACGCCGGAGGGCGAAAATTTGAGCTGCGCCCAGGCCTTTCGGCGGACCTGGGGGGCGCTGCTCTTCGGGCGGGGGCTGGGCATCCCGGTGCTGTCCCTGATCTTCCCCCTCTTCTGCCTCCGGGACGCCCGCCGGGGCGTCAAAATGGTCTGGGAGCGGGACAGCCGGGAGGAGCTTTTGGAGGCCGGGCTTGGGCTTTCGCTGGCCTGCGGGCTCCTGGCGGCGGCGGTGCTTATCTCCGGGACTTATCTGGGCGCCCGGTCGTTCCTGCCGCCCAATCGGGGGGCGCTGACGCCGGAGGAACTGGCGGAGAACGTGAACCGGCGCTTCCTCCTGGCCGGCGGGCTCGCCGGGTATCCGGCCTTGGAGGACCCGGGCTTCCGCCTGCGGGCCGACGGCCTCTGGGACAGCCCCCAAAAAACGGCCCACGTCACCGGCGACTTCTCCCCGGGCCGGGTGGAGCTGACGGTGGAGGACGGCGCCGTCACGGGCCTCGCCTGGCGGCAGAGCGTGACGGGCACCGGGCGCGGCTGCTACGGGCGGCTGGGGCAGTACGTCGCCGCCCTCGTCTGGGGCCTGGTGGGCTCCGACAGGGACCTGGGCCTTTTTGACCTGCGTTTTCTTCTCCGGGACGCCGGCATCGCCGGCTTCCGGGGCTTTGACATCACCGCGGGCCGGTGGCGCGTCCAATGCGACACCTTTATGCCCGACGGCTCCCAGGTCTACTCCGGCGCCGTCCGCTTCCCCGGCGGCGGCACGGGCGTCTTCGGCGTGGAGCTGCGCGTTTCCCCGGCGGATGAGCCGGGGGACGGATGCCGGGAGGGGTGAATTATGACCGTAAACGAGATCGAGGCGAAAACCGGCCTTGACCGGGGGACCGTGCGGTTTTACGAGGCCCAGGGCCTCATCCGCCCGGCCCGGGAGGCCAACGGGTATCGGAATTACTCGCAGGCCGACCTTGAAAAGCTTTTGAAGGTGAAGCTCCTGCGCGCCCTCAACTTCTCCGTGGACGACATCCTGGCCATGGACGCGGACGCCGGGGACTTTCCCGACCGCCTCCGGGCCCGCGTCCGCTCCCTGGAGGCCCGGCAGGAGGACCTGGAGGACGCAAAGCGCGTCCTGGGGCTGATGCTCTCCGGCGGCGAGCGTTACGAGACGCTGGACCCCGTCCGGTATCTGACGGCGCTGGAGGACCGGACCGCGCGGCTGGCGCCCCACGCCTCCCCGGACCCGGAGCCCCCCGAGCCGGCGCGGGACGGACCGGAGCTTGCCGGGCCCTGGCGGCGGTATTTCGCCAGGGCCCTGGACAACGCCCTCTGGTCGTTGCTGTTCATCTTTCTCACGGAGCACGTCTTCGGCGTGCCCTACCTGGACACCCGGGGCCAGAGCCTTTTGAATGCCTGCTTCGCCATAGCGTGTACCCTGGCCGTAGAGCCCCTGATGCTCCGCCTTTTCGGCGCCACCCCCGGCAAATGGGTGCTGGGCCTGGAGGTGCGGGACGCCTTCACCGGCGGTAGGCTCTCCTACACCCGGGCGCTGCGCCGGACGTGGGAGGTGCTTTGCTGGGGCGAGGGGCTTTATTTTCCCATTTTCAGCCTCGTCCGGAACCTCCGCTCCTACAGGGCCGCCCGTCGGGAGGAGGCGCTGCGCTGGGAGGGCGGCTCCGCCGTCACCGTCCGGACCTGGAGCCCCCTCCGGGGCTGGGCGTATGCGGGCTGCCGGGCGGCCATCGCGGCGCTGGTATTTTTGTCCCTGGCCTGGTCCCTCATGCCGCCCAACCGCGGGGCGCTGACGCCGGAGGAGCTGGCGGAGAACGTCAACCGGTACATCGAATTCGATCTCCCGCGTCAGGACGTGGATCTCGCGTGGCGGCTCCGGCCCGACGGGACCTGGCGCTCCGCCGCGCCGGAGAACGGCTCCGACGCCGTCATCGTCTTCCCGGACGTGACGCCCTTTGAGCCGGAGAGCGTGGAGCTGCAGGTGGAGGACGGCGTCGTCACGGGCCTGCGCTATCGCCAGACGCGGGAGAGCGTCAATGGCAGCGGCGGCACCTATTATTTCCAAATCATGGTGAGAACGCTGACCTGCGCCCTGGTGGGGGCGGACCCCGGGGCCGCCCGGGGCCTTCTGCCGCTGAGGGCCATAGAGGCGCAAACCTCCCTTGACGGCTTCGAGGGCTTCACCGTCTCCCTCGGCGGCTGGACCGTCACCTGCAAAACCGACCCCGGCGGCTCCCAATATCTGGGTGAAAATTACCTGCTTTTCGCCAAAGACGGCGTACAATACGGCATAGAGCTGACCATAACCCGCTAAATGGGTATTCGTATGAATACGCAAATAATACCGCCGCGAATTTGAGATTTTGATCAGGGATTAGTATGAAAAGGGAGTCGTGCTTCATTCCAACCACGGGCCGGCACGGTGTCCGGCCCTTACAGCAGGAGTGGAAGATGATGCGGTAACAAAAAAGGGCCGCCAGCGGCGGCCCTTGAAAAATTTTTATACCATCTTCTCCTGCTTGACCTTCTTATCAATGACGTGCCTGGAGGCCAGCTCGGTTTTCAGGTCGTCTAAGGTGATGCCCATCTCGGTCATCAGGACCATGGCGTGGTAGGCGAGGTCCGCCAGCTCGTAGACCGTCTCCCGCTTGTCGTCCGCCTTGGCGGCGATGATGACCTCCGTGGACTCCTCGCCCACCTTTTTCAGAATCTTGTCCCGGCCCTTTTGGAAGAGGTAGGTGGTGTAGCTGCCCTCCACGGGCCGGTCCCGGCGGCCCGCCAGGAGCTCCATGAGCCCCTCGTAAGTAAAGGGCGCGGGGGCGTCGGAGACGAAGAGGGGCGCCGTGAAGCAGCTATCCGTCCCCAAATGGCAGGCGGGGCCGTCCTTCTTGACCTCCACCACCAGAGCGTCCCTGTCGCAGTCGGCGGTGACGGAGACGATGTGCTGGTAATTCCCGCTTGTCTCGCCCTTGAGCCAGAGCTCGCCCCGGGAGCGGCTCCAGAAGCAGGTGAGGCCCCGCTTCAGGGAAATTTCCAGGCTCTCCCGGTTCATGTAGGCCAGGGTCAGGACCTTTTTGGACTGGGCGTCCACCACGACGGCGGGGATGAGGCCCCGGTCGTCAAATTTGAGCTCGTCGATGGTTATCATAGCTGCACCTCACAAACGCACGTTGACGCCCTCGTCCCGGAGGGCCTTTTTGATGTCCGCCACCGTCACCTCGCCAAAGTGGAGGATGGAGGCGGCGAGGCCCGCGTCCACCTTGGGGAGGGCCTTGAAGAGCGTGACGAAATCCTCCACGCGCCCGGCGCCGCCGGAGGCGATGACGGGCACGGAGACGGCATCGCACACGGCGGAGAGCATCTCCAGATCAAACCCGCCCCGGACGCCGTCGGTGTCGATGGAATTGAGGACCACCTCGCCGGCGCCCTCGCCCACGCACCGGCGCAGCCACTCCACGGCGTCAAGACCCGTGTTGTCCCGGCCGCCCCGGGCAAAGACGGTGAAGCGGCCGTCCACCCGCTTTACGTCGGCGGAGATGACCACGCACTGGTCGCCGTAGCGCTTGGCCGCCCGGGGGATGAGGGAGGGGTCCCGGAGGGCCCCGGAGTTGACGCTGACCTTGTCCGCGCCGCACTTGAGCACCCGGTCAAAGTCCTCCAAGGTGTTGACGCCGCCCCCCACGGTGAGGGGGATGAAGATCTGCGACGCCACGTCCCGCAGAATATCGGTGAAGAGGCGGCGGCCCTGGGCGGAGGCGGTGATGTCGTAAAAGACCAGCTCGTCCGCGCCGGAGTCGGAGTAGTATTTTGCCAGCTCCACCGGGGAGCTGACGTCCCGGATGCCCTGAAAATTCACGCCCTTCACCACCCGGCCGTCCCGGACGTCCAGACACGGGATGATACGCTTTGTGATCATAGCGCCGCCTCCAGGGCCTTACGGAGGTCCAGGCCGCCGGTGTAGAGGGCGCGGCCGACGATGGCCCCGTAGACGCCTGTTTCCCGGAGGGCCAGGACGTCCGGGAGGGCGGAGACGCCCCCGGAGGCCACGATGTCCAGGCGGAATTTGTCGGTGAGCGCCCTATAGAGCTCCACGTTGGGGCCCCGGAGGGCGCCGTCCTTGGAGATGTCGGTACACATGACGGTCCCGACGCCCAGGGCCTCCAGCCGGGAGATGAAATCGAGGCACGAGACGCCGCTGGTCCGGAGCCAGCCCCGCACGGCGACCAAGCCGTCCCGGATGTCCACGCCCACGGCGATCCTCTCCCCGTATTTTGCCACCATGTCCGCCAGAAAATCGGGGTCCTCCATGGCGGAGGTGCCCAGAATGACCCGGAAGAAGCCGGCGTCCAGGGCGCGCTTCACCGTATCCTCATCCCGGACGCCGCCGCCCAGCTCCGCGCGCAGGCCGGGGACGCGGGCGAGCTTCGCGGCGGTGTCGAAATTTTTGCCCACGCCGTCCCGGGCGCCCTCCAGGTCCACCACGTGGAGGTACTCCGCGCCCTGAGAGCGAAACTCCAGGGCCTTTTCCAGGGGACGGTCGGAGTAGACGGTCATTTTGTCGTATTGGCCGTGGGTGAGGCGCACGGCCTTGCCGCCGTACAGGTCAATGGCAGGAAAAATCTTCATATTATTTTCTCTCACAGCGCCGCGAAGGCTTTCAAAATTTCAAGGCCCACCCGTCCGCTCTTTTCCGGGTGGAACTGACAGCCGAATATGTTGTCCCGCTCCACGGCGGCGGTGAGCGTCCCGCCGTACTCCGTCACCGCCGTGGTAGAGGGCCCGCACCCCGCGGCGTGGTAGGAGTGGACAAAGTAGACGTGGCTGCCCTCCGGGACATTTTTGAACAGCGCCGAGGGCCGGGTATACGTCAGGGCGTTCCAGCCGATGTGGGGAATCTTGAGCCCCGCGGGGATGGCCTCCGCGATGGGCCGGACCTCGCCGGAGATGAGCCCCAGGCCCGGGTGCCGGCCGTATTCCAGGCTCCGGTCAAAGAGAAGCTGCATCCCCAGGCATATCCCCAGGAGCGGCTTTCCGGAGGCGGCCTCCTCCAAAAGGAGGTCAAAAAGCCCCGATTCCCGGAGCTTCCCCGCCGCGTCGCCAAAGGCCCCCACGCCGGGGAGGATGAGCCGGTCCATACGCCGAATCTCGTCCGCGTCCCCGGAGACAAGGCACTCCTCGCCGATGGCGGCGAAGGAGCTTTTCAGGGAGAACAAATTCCCCACGCCGTAGTCGATGATCCCCGTCATAGCACGCCCTTCGACGAGGGCACGGCCCCCATAAGAGCGGGGTCCACCCGCACCGCGCCCCGGAGGGCCCGGGCCGCGGCCTTGAAGGCGGCCTCGGCGATGTGGTGGGAGTTGCGGCCGGCCATGTACCGGATGTGCAGGGTGATGCCCGCCTCCCGGGTCAGGGCCATGAAGAACTCCTCCACCAGCTCCGAGTCAAATTCGCCGATCTTTTGGGCGGGGATGGGCAGCTCGAAGCCCAGGTATCCCCGCCCGGAGACGTCCACGGCGGCCAGGACCAGGGCCTCGTCCATGGGGACGGTGACGTCGCAGTACCGGCAGATGCCGGCGCGGTCGCCCAGGGCGCTTTTAAGCGCCTGCCCCAGGCAAATCCCCACGTCCTCCACGCTGTGGTGGGCGTCCACGTGGGTGTCGCCCGCGCACCGGACGGTGAGGTCGAAGCGCCCGTGGACGGCGAGGAGCGTTAGCATGTGGTCAAGGAACCCCACGCCGGTGGATATGTCATTTTTGCCCGCGCCATCCAGGTCGAGGGACAGGGCGACGTCCGTCTCGCCGGTCTTGCGGTTTATTTCTGCTTTGCGCATAAAATTGACCTCCTGCCAATGGGCCGCCGTTTCTGCGCCCGCAGGCGCGTTTCGGAGCGCAACCGCCCGAAGGGCGGCTCTTGGCGCGTAGATACGGCGGCACGTACAGTGAAAATTGGGGCGGCCCGTCAGGCCAGGATTTCCTCCACGGCCCTGACAAAGACGTCCATCTGCTCCCCGGTCCCCACGGTGACGCGGTTATACTCCGCGATGGGGGCGGCGGAGAAGTGCCGGACCAGGATCCCCCGCTCCCGGAGCTTTTCATAGAGCTCCCCGCCGGAAACGCCGGGGTGGCGGGCGAAGAGGAAGTTCGCGCGGGAGTCCGTGACCTCAAAGCCCAGCTCCCGGAGCCGGGCGGCCGTCCTGTCACGCTGCGCTGCCACGGCGCGGCAGTTGGCCATGTAGTAGTCGTTGTCCCCGAAGGCCGCGATGCCCGCCGCCTGGGTCACGGCGTTGACGTTGTAGGGGTTTGTGGAGTCCTTGACGGCGGTGAGGTCCGCGATGAGCCCGGGGCTGGCGATGCCGAAGCCCAGCCGCGCCCCGGCCAGGGAGTGGGACTTGGAAAAGGTCCGGGTGACCAGGAGATTATCGTATTTTTTCGTGAGGGAAACGGCGCTCCCGGCGCCGAAATCCACGTAGGCCTCGTCGATGACCACCACGTTTTCCCGGTTGGAGGCCACGATCTCCTCCACCTCCGAAAGCGGCAGGGCAAGGCCCGTGGGGGCGTTGGGGTTGGCGAGGACCGCCGTGCGGCCAAGGTTTAGCCAGTCCCGGTGATCTATGGAAAAATCGGGCCTCAGGGGAATCTCCCGGCGGTGGACGCGGTGGAGCTCCGCCAGGACGGCGTAAAATCCGTAGCTTATGTCCGGAACGGCAATGCCCGCGTGCCCGTAGGCCATAAAGGCGAAATTCAATATTTCGTCGGAGCCGTTCACCGGCAGCACCATGTCGGCGCTGACGCCGAAGGCCTCCGCCGCCGCCTCCCGGAGCCGCAGGGCCGTGGGGTCGCAGTAGAGGTTGAGGCTCCCGGCGGCCCGCTCCGCTGCCTCCAGAACGGCGGGGGAGGGGGGATAGGGGGACTCATTGGTGTTGAGCTTCACGTACCGCCTGTCCCGGGGCTGCTCCCCGGGGACGTAGGGCTCCACGGCCCTGAGGAGCGGGGAGAGATAGACGCTCATTTGCCCCACCTCTCAAGTCTGCGGGTGACGCTTTTGGCGTGGGCCTCCAGCCCCTCCCGCCGGGCGAAGCAGGCGATGTCCGCCCCCTCCCGGGCAAGGGCACCGGGGGTGTAGCAGAGGTACTGGGACTTCTTTACAAAGTCGTCAACCCCCAGCGGGGAGGAGAACCGGGCCGTGCCGCCGGTGGGGAGGGTGTGGTTGCACCCGGCGAAGTAGTCCCCCACGGGCTCCGGCGTGGCCCCGCCCACAAAGACGGACCCGGCGTTGGTGACGCGCTCCAAATACTCCATGGGGTCCCGGGTGTAGATCTCCATGTGCTCCGGGGCGATGCGGTTGGCGGCGTCCACGGCCTTTCCCAGGTCGTCGGTGAGGATGATCTTCCCGTTTTTGTCGATGGACGCCCGGGCGATCTCCTGCCGGGGGAGCTGCGGGAGCTGGACCTCGATCTCCGCCTGGACGGCGCGGGCCAGGGACTGGCAGTCCGTCACCAGCACGGCGGAGGCGTTCCTGTCGTGCTCGGCCTGGCTCAAAAGGTCCGCGGCCACAAACTCCGGGTCGGCGGAGCTGTCGGCCATGATCAGAATCTCACTGGGCCCCGCGATCATGTCGATGGCCACGGCGCCGAAGACCTGGCGCTTGGCCTCGGCGACATAGGCGTTGCCGGGCCCCACGATCTTGTCCACCCGGGGGATGCTCTCCGTCCCGTAGGCCAGAGCCGCCACGGCGTGGGCGCCGCCCACCTTGAAGATCCGGTCCACCCCGGCGATCTTCGCCGCCGCCAGGATCTGCGGCGCGATGACGCCGCCCCGGGCGGGGGTGACCATGACGATCTCGTGGACCCCGGCGAGCTTGGCCGGGACGGCGCTCATGAGGACGCTGGAGGGCAGCGCCGCCGTGCCCCCGGGGACGTAGAGCCCCACCCGGCGGAGGGGCTGGATGCGCTCGCCCAGGGTCACGCCCTCCCGGGGGTGGGTGACGTAGCCCTCCCGGAGCTGACGGAGGTGAAAGGCGCGGATGTTCTCCGCCGCCTCCCGCATGACCTCCAGAAAATGGGGCTCCAGGGCGGCCATGGCGCCGTCCAGCTCCCCGGCCGTCACCTCCAGCCGCTCCGGCGCGCCGCCGTCAAAGCGGTCGCAGTATTCCCTGAGGGCCGCGTCCCCCCGGGCGCGGACGTTGGCGATGATCTCCGCCACGGGGCCGGAGACGTCCAGCGTGTCCGCGGAGCGCGCGAATATCTCGTTCTCGGGCGTCTCGCCGAGAGTCATGATCTTTATCATTTGGCATCCTCACATTGTTCCCGCACCCGGGCCGTAAAGGCCGTCACGGCGGGGTAGTTGAATTTGTAGCTGACCTTGTTGGCGATGAGCCGCGCGGAGATGGGGCAGACCTCGCCCAGCACCGCAAGACCGTTTTCCCGGAGGGTGGTCCCCGTCTCCACGATGTCCACGATGACGTCGGAAAGGCCCAGAAGGGGCGCCAGCTCGATGGAGCCGTTCAAATGGATGAGGTCCACGCTCCGCCCCTCCCGGGCGTAGTAGTCCCGGGCGATTTTTGAAAACTTGGTGGCCACACGCAGGGTCCTGCGGGGGTCGTCCCGGAGGTCCGGTTTTCCGCACACGCACATGCGGCACCGGCCCAGGCCCAGGTCCAGAAGCTCGTAGACGTCCGGGGCGTACTCCAAAAGGATGTCCTTTCCGGCCACGCCCACGTCCGCCGCGCCCCGCTCCACGTAGATGGCCACGTCCGAGGGCTTGACGAAAAAGTACCGCACCCCGGCGTCCCGGGCCTCAAAAATGAGCCTCCTGCCGGGCTCCAGCACCTCCGGACAGCCGAAGCCGGCCTTTTCAAAGAGGGCGTAGACCTTGTCCCCCAGCCGTCCCTTGGGCAGGGCGATGTTCAGCATGTCACTCAATGAGCTCACCTCCTGAAAACCGGGCGGTCCCGCGAAAGCGCATCCCCTCCGGCGCGGCGCAGTCCACCCGGACCGCAAGGCCCGAGGCCGTGAGCTCCCGGACCTTTTTGAGAAGCGCCGCCGGGTCCGAGCCGTCGTCCAAAAGGAGCAGATCGGCGTCAAAGTCCCCCGGCTCCGGCATGAGCCGCTCCAGGAGATTGAGGTAGATGGCAAACCCCATGGCCCCGGCGTCCCGGCCCAGCCGGCGCACCAGGCCGTCGTACCGCCCGCCGGAGAGCACCGCCGTGGGCACGCCGGGGATGAAGCCGTGCATCACCACGCCGTTATAATACCCGGGGTCGGCCCGCAGAGAGAGGTCCAGCCACAGCCCCTCCACGCCCCGGAGCGCGATGGCGAGCCGGGCCAGCTCCGACAGCGCCGAGGCCGCCGTGGGCCCCAGCGGCAGGGCGGACAGCGCCCGGACGCCGTCCTCCAGCGGCGCGCGAAGGTGTATGAGCTCCAAAAAGACCCCCGCCGCCTCCTGCGAAAGGCCCAGAGCGCGGCAGAGAGCCCCGGCCTCGTGGGAATTTTTCTCCCCGGCCAGGCGCGTAAGCTCCTCCCGGGCGCCCTCCGGCACGCCGGAATCCTCAAAAAACCCGCCTAAAAGCCCCAGATGCGTCAGGTCCAGCATGTACCTGTCCGAGATGGCCTCCAGGCTCATGGCCGCCAGCGTCACCACCTCCGCCATGCTGTACATGTCCAGCTTCCCAAGGCACTCCAGGCCCGCCTGCTGGATCTCCGAAAAGCCGGAGAAGGCGTCGGCGGCGCGGTAGACGCTCTCCCGGTAGTAGAGCTTCTGCAGGGACGCGGAGGGGGCGGTATTTTTGATCACCGACAGCGTCACGTCGGGCTTTAAGGCCATGAGCCGCCCGTCGGTGTCGGTGAAGGTCAGAATGGAGCTGCCGGTGATGAAGCTGCGGTTTTTGGCGTAGAGGTCGTATTCCTCGAACCGCCCCATGCGGTAGCGGGTGTAGCCGAAGGCCCGGTACAGTCCCTGGAGCCTCAAAAAGACGCCGTCCGCGGCGCCGGGGTCGGAAAAAGTGCTTCCCATGTCGGTTTTCCCTCGAAAAAGAATAGAAATGTGCTTTTATTCATTATAAGGTATGCTATTGCGTTAGTCAAGTGAAGAAATGGCACAAAAAACCCGGTATAAGTTTAAAGGATTTGATTGACAAAGCTGAAAAGTTGTGTTATCATAACGAGGCCGGTTTGGAGAGATACCGAAGTGGTTATAACGGAGCGGTCTTGAAAACCGTCGGCGGGCAACCGCCCGTGGGTTCGAATCCCACTCTCTCCGCCAGAGACGCCCGGGCCCCGGACGCCGCTGGGGGAGAGAGTGGCAAATTGAATAGATGCGGAAGTACCCAAGTGGCCGAAGGGGCTCCCCTGCTAAGGGAGTAGACGTCTAAACCGCGTGCGAGGGTTCAAATCCCTCCTTCCGCGCCAAAAGAAAAAGCCCGCTTTGCGGGTTTTTTCTTTTGGCGGGATTTAAATTCGAGGCGGGACCCTGACGGTCCCCCTCGAGCTCCCCTCCCTCCAGAAACTGGGGGTTAGTAGAAGTTTTGACCACTTACTCCAAGAAAAATCCCGTAAATCGTTCTGATTTACGGGATTTTTCTTTGTTTTGCGGGATTTTATAACCGAAACAATTACAAACCGTTTTGGGCTTGGCCTGATTTACCCCAAACAGCCGCTTTAAGCCCGTTTTGAGGTGAGGTTATCGCAGTAGCTTTGTACCCTTGCCGCCGTGTGCCTGAGGTCATGGGGCCGGGCGTCGGGTCTGCCGATGCTGGCGGCGATTTGTTTGAACTTCTTGTAAAACGTGTGTATGGCGAGGTGCTGTCCCGTCTCGTCTGTGAACACCAGATCGTCAGGATTGCTCCACGTCGTTCCGGCGCGGAGCCTGTTTTCTAATTGCCGCACCCGCTCCGCCTGAAGGTACTTCATGGCGATCTCCGGCGGTTCTATGGTCCGGGGCTTGCCGCTCTTGGTGCTGGACGCAATATAGTATTTCCAACCCTTTGATTTTTCCTCTCCGGTGTCCGAATTGGGCACCGGTCAAGCGTCATAGTGTCCCTTGCACTGATATACCTCGATTTGTTCGCCGGCGACGCGGTAAACGAGGCGGTTCACCTCATCAATGCGGCGGCTCCAATATCCGCTGAGGTTTTGCCGAAGTCCCTCCGGCTTACCAAAGCCCTCGTATGGGCTTCGGCTGATGCCCCGGAGAAGTTCGTTGATTCTTCTGAGCTTCTTCCTGTCTGTCGCCTGCCAAGTACAGATATTCTTCAAAGGCTCTCTCGGTGAATGTGATCTTACTCATCGGCCATGGCGTCCAGTTCTTCCATAGTTTTTGTGACTGTCCTGCCCCGACGCATCTGTTCGATGCTGGCTCCAAGGGCGTCCATGTTGGACGTACTGTAAAACGGGTCCATGGATACCTCAAAGGGAAGACGCTTTTCCCTGGTCATCTTTTTCGCGAGCATGATGATGGCGGTGGTCATGGAGAGCCCCAAATCATTACACACAGAATCAAAATCCCGCTTCAGGCTTTCGTCCATTCTTACGCTGACTGTAGTTTGTGCCATATTGAACACACTCCTTTCATCAGCATTATATTACGTAGTTACAACGCTGTCAATACGTTGTTATGACTACAGATGTATCCGTTTTGGACGCGGGGATGGGGGATTATTGCAAAAAATGTATCAATATATGGAATGATGGCGGATTGGTTGACAGGGGGGATTTGGGATGGTAAAATGTGAAAGTATATAGGCCGCTTTTTAAAAAAGCGGTGAATTTTTCAGAAAAGAGGGTAAAAAGAATGAAAAAAAGCTTAAAGCTGAGCCTTACGCTGGTGCTGGCGCTGGCTCTGGCGCTGACGGGCTGCGGGCTCTTCGGCGAGAGCTCCGACAAGGGCGCGGGGAAGACGGAGGCCATCTCCCTCATGGACGGCCAGAGGACCTATAAGCTGCCCGATGTGGACTACGACACCCTGTATCTCTGCCAGATCGACGTAAACCCCGATGACGAGAACTCCCTTCTCAGTGAGTTCCTGGATTTCGGCATCCAGAAGGAGTACCACCTGACCTACGCCAAGGACGGCAAGGCCGTCCGCCAGGACGACATCTTCATCTGCGACACCGCCGACAACGCCAAGGAGATGTACGACGCCCTCATGGAGATGGGCGGCGGCGAGGGCATGGACCTTACCGTTTACGCCGACGACGGCTCCATCCTCGTTCTGGTCTACAACCAGGAGATGGTGGAGGGCACCATCCTCCAGTTCGCCGGGTACGGCATCGGCCTTGACGCCGACGCCGACGCCGCCACCTACGCCCAGTTCGACGCGGATATCTACAGCGGGTATCTCATCGACGTCGTGGCCGCGGAGTAAGTTAAGTTTCAAGCCAAGCCATAAAGCGCCGCGTGGTAAAGTGGCGCTTTCCTTTCAGGGGGAAGTGAACCATGAAAATAAAGAAGAGGGAGCGAAGCCCCGAGGTACGCTGGAAAAGCGTCTACCAGGTGGTCCGCCGCTCCAAGCTCCCGTGGCTCTGGATAGCGCTGGCCTTCGGAGTGAACCTCGTCCAGACGGAGCTTCTTGTGCGCATTCCCACCTCCACCTCGGCGCTGCTGGGCGGCAGTCTGGAGGCTTCGGCCCTCCGGGACACCATCTTCTATTATGTGTCCTACGCCGTGGTGCTGACCGTGTGGAACCTGCTCTTCGCCCAGGCGTCGTGCCTGGCGATAAAGCGTGCCAGGGATAACCTGTGGGGGAAGATGCTCCGGGTCCACATGTCCTTTTACGACGGCAACGACCCGGCGGAGCTCATGAGCGCCGTCAACAGCGACATCTCCTACGGCATCGACCAGACCACATACCTGCTCATTTACCTGGTGCCGGAGCTTTACTACATCTACCGGGCCACCAGGACCATCGGCTCCTACCACTGGCTTTTGGTGGTGGGCATCGTGGCCTTCGTGCCCATCAAGTACGTCTACTCCGTCATCGTGGGCAAGATCTTCTACAAGGCGGAGGCCGGCATCTACGAGGAGATCGGCGGCCTCACCGGGTATCTGGCCGAGCGGGTGCGGAATCTGCCCCTCATCAAGACCTTCACCAACGAAAAGCGGGAGCGGGAGAACGGCCGGAGGACCGTGGACCGGCTTGTCCGGGCCAACATGAAGGAGGTCAAGGTCGGCGCGGCCTCCTCGGCCATGATCCAGATCATCGACTTTATCCAGCAGTTCCTGCTCATCGTCCTGGGCGTGGTGCTCATCCAGCAAAAGAAGATCAATATGACCCAGTGGGTGGCGTTCTTCCTCTTCAGCCAGGAGCTGACCAACACCATGTCCCACGTGGTCAACGAGTGGCTGGCCATCAAGATGGTGAAGGCGGCCCTCTGCCGCGCGGCGAAGATCTACGACGCCCCGGAGGAGGACCTGGAGGCCCCCGGCGACGAGCCCATCCCGGAGACGGGGCGGGACGTGGCGTTCGACTCCGTCACCTTCTCCTACGGCGACAAGCCGGCGCTGCGCGACGTGTCCTTCACCGTCCCGGAGGGCCAGACCGTGGCTATCGTGGGCCTGTGCGGCAGCGGCAAGACCACGTCCCTGAACCTCCTGGAGCGCTTCTACCGCCCGGACGGCGGGCAGATCACCATGGGCGGCGTGGACATCGGGCGGATGCCGCTGGACAAGTACCGGCGGTGCTTCTCCTACGTCCAGCAGCGGCCTGAGATCTTCAGCGGCACCGTGCGGGAGGCGCTGACCTACGGCCTTACACGGGAGGTCACGGACGAGGAGCTCATGGACGCCGCCCGGGTCACGGGGATAGCCGAATACATCGAAAAACAGCCCGAGGGGCTGGAGACGCCCATCGCCCCCTCCGGCGGGTCCCTGTCCGGCGGACAGGTCCAACGGCTGGTGCTGGCCCGGGAGTTTTTGCGGGGCGCGGACGTGCTCCTCTTGGACGAGCCCACCTCGGCCCTGGACGCCCAGACGGCAAAGGGCGTTCAGGACGCCGTGCTCAATACCTTCTCCGGCAAGACCATCATCATGGTGACCCACGACCTGCGCCTCACCCGGAGCGTGGATAAGATCGTGGTATTGGAGGAGGGGAGGCTGGTGGGCCAGGGGACCTACGACGGCCTCATGGCCTCCTGTCCGCTCTTCGGCGAGATGGTGGCCGCCCAGGAGAGAGAGAGGGAGGCGGAGCAATGAAGGCCCTGAAGCGTTACGTCAATATTTTCCGGGGCGTGAGGCTGCCCTGGATCTCCATGCTCGTGCTCCTTATCGTCTCGGTGATCGAGGTGACTCTGGGGCTTGCAAGCGTAGAGCTGACGGCGTCCATCATCGACGCCAGCCAAAGCGCCATCGACACCCGGAAGCTGATCCGGTACGCGGTGAACCTGGGCCTCACCGTGGCCGCCACCGTACTTGAGACGTATTACGGCGGCCTTGTGGACCAGAAGATCTGCGCCGGGGTGCGCGTCAAGATCTGGGACAAGCTGATGCGCCTGCCCCTGTGCTATTACGACACGGAGAACCCCAACGACCTGGTGAACCGCGTCACGTCGGACCCGGGCTCAGCCAGCACGTACATCACCGTGGGCATAAGCTGCATCACCACGGTCTACGCCACGGTGACGGCGTTCACGCAGCTATTCAAATTCCACACCGGCCTTGCCACATGGTCGCTGCTGATCATCCCCGCGACCATCGGCGTGGGGGCGGTGTACTCCATCCTCTCCTACCACTCGTCCCTCCTGGGGGCCAGGGCCTACGCCAAGACCACCGGCTACATGACGGAGCGGGTACACAACCTGCGGCTCATCCGGGCCCTGGGCACGGAGGGGTATGAGAAGCGCAAGTCCGGCGCCGTCTTCAAGCGCCAGTACTGGACGGACCTCTACTCCCAGAGCACCGTGGGCTACATCGCCATCAGCATCCAGGTCCTGGGGTGCATGGCCCTGGCTATCTCCTTTGTGGCCGGCGGCAAGATGGTGGCCGACGGGACCCTGAGCGTGGGCACGCTCATCGTGTTCTACGGATTTTCATCCATGGTGTCCATCCACATGTCCAATCTCTTCATGGCCTTCGGCTCCATCATCGGCGCCAACGGGGCCCTGAAGAAAGTCTCCCTGCTGCTTGAGCAAGGGGACGAGACTGGCGGCGGCGAGACTCTGGAGGGCGAGGAGGACCTGGTCCTGGAGGACGTATCCTTCGCCTACAAGGACGTTCCGGTGCTGTCCCACATCTCCTGCCGCCTGCCCCGTGGCCGCGTCACGGCCATCGTGGGCACCAACGGCGCGGGAAAATCCACCCTCATGAAGCTCCTGGAGCGGATGTACAAGCCGGACAGCGGCCGCGTCCTCTTCGGGGACCGGGATGTGGAGGACTTTAGCCTGGAGTCCTGGCGCAAATCTATGGCCATCGTGGCCCAGGACACGCCCCTCATCTCCGGCACGGTCCGGGAGAATTTGACCTATGGCCTGGACCGGGAGGTGGAGGACGACGAAATATTGGAGGCCGCGAAGCTGGCCAACGCCTACGACTTCATCATGGACACTCCCGGCGGCCTGGACGCCGACGTGGGCCCCGGCGGGACCAGCTTCTCCGGCGGACAGCGCCAGTGCCTGGCCATCGCCAGGGCCATCATCCGCAGACCCCGGTATCTCCTCCTCGACGAGGCCACCAGCAACCTGGACGCCAAGTGCGAGGACGAGGTTTCCACCGCCCTGGACCGGCTCATGGAGGGCCGCACCACCGTGATGATCGCCCACAGCTTCCGGGCCACCCTGGCCGCGGATCAGGTCATCGTCATGGACAACGGCCGCATCGTGGGCATGGGCGCGCCGGAGGAGCTCCTGCGGACCAACGCCTACTATCAGACCTTCGCCCGCCGCGGCGACAAGGAGGAAAACGCATGAATACGAAAGTGACGAAGCTTTTTGACGTGGCCCTCATCCCCACGCCGGAGGACATCCCCGACTGGCACGTGGATGGGGCCGCGGTGGACGCGCTTTTAGCGACCCTGGCCCTCCAGCGCTCCACGGAGACGGACGCGGGGGAGGTCAAGGCCGGCGACACGGTCTTCTGCAAGGCCCGGGGGACACTGGAGGACCGCACCGTTCTCATTTACCCCGGCCGGAACATGCCGGGAGCGGAGGCGGCGGAGGCCGCCCTCTTGGGCCATGCCCCCGGGGATACGGTGGAGACGCAAATCGGCGGCGCGGCCGTGGCCCTCACTGTGGAGAAAATCATCCGCCGGGCCCCGGCGGCCATCGACGACAAGCTCATAAAGGCCGAGGGCATCGAGGGCGTGGACACGGTGGAGGCCTACCGGGCGTATATCAAAAATAAGACCGAGGAGCAGAACCGCTCCCTCTCCGCGAAGCACCTGTCCGCCCGGCTCCGGGAGGAGCTCATCGCCCGCAGCGAGTACGACCTCGACGAGGCCGAACGGGAGGCCTGGACGGAGAACGCCGCCCGGGAGCTCATAAAAATGTACGAGGCGGAGGGCATCGACCCCCACGTCCCCGAGGACGGCACGGACTTTTTGACGGACGAGCAGGTCCTGGTGCTCTTCCGGGAACAGCTCAGGCCGCAGTTTCTGGCCCTTGCCATGAGCCGCGCCTTCTGTGAAAGCCGCGGCGTGACGTTTACTGACGAGGACCGGAAGCTCTACGCCGACAACGGCGTCACCGGCGAGCAGGCGGAGGAGAGCTTCCTCGATTCCAAGACCTGGGATCTTCTCTACAACATAGCCCTTGAGAGATTGGAGGCGGAAAAATGATCAAAGAAGCAACGGCGGCGACGCTGGACAGCCTCATCGACACCGAATACGCCGTGGTGGACTGCTACGGCGACTTCTGCGGGGCCTGCGTGATGCTGGAGCCCGTCTATCAGGCCGCCGCGGCGGACCTGGCGGGGATCGAGTTTATTGAGATCAACATCACCCACGAATGGGACGTGGCCGAGCGCTTCGGCGTGGACGCCATGCCGACCCTCCTTTTCTTCCGAAAAGGAAAAGAGGTCCACCGCATTGAGGGCAGCATGGACCGGGAGGAGCTCAACCGCCAGCTCGCGGTCATGCTCTATAACTAAGGAGGCACAGTATGGGAAGAATCCGCGTGAACGACGACCCCGAGGTGGTCCGCAAGATCCGGGAGGGCCTGAAGCGCACCGGCGGCTACTGCCCCTGCCGCACGGAGCGCCTGCCCGAGTACAAGTGCGTCTGCCAGGAGTTCAAATCCCAGTGCGCCGACCCCGATTTCGAGGGCTATTGCCACTGTAAGCTGTACTACAAGGAAAAGTAATACGAATCCCTGATTAAAAGCTCAAACCGACCCCAAAAAGCAGCCCAAAAGGGCTGCTTTTTTTGACTTTATGACAATCGCGTGATATAATTTGAGACTATCCATATCAAAAAAACGTCGCAGAGTTCACCCCTCTACGACGGCGCTGGACGATATGAATACAGAAAAAATATATCATAAAACCCAAATAAATGCAATAGGCGTATCAGAAAATATTGATTTTTTCGCTCCGATGGGGAAAATATGTCGGGGATACCGGCTTTTCGGGCAAAAACGCGCCGTTTTTCCGCGTCAATCGCAGTCAAATCCGCAGTCGCGGCGTGCGCGAAATTTTTTCAATGGAGGTAAAAATCAATGTCAAGAAAAGGAGAAAACATCTTCAAGCGCAAGGACGGGCGCTGGGAGGCCCGCTACATCAAGGGCCGCGAGCTCTCCGGCAGGATAAGGTACGGCTTCTGCTACGGCAGGACCTACCGGGAGGCCAAGGAGAAGGCCGCCGCGTGCCGCGCCGCGGCGCTCTCCGGCGCGCCCGCCCCTGTTTCCGGCAGCGGGAGGTTTTCCGTCTTCTGCCAGGAATGGCTGCGGCTGGAGCGCGAAAAGGTGCGGGACTCCACGTATGACAAATACGAGACGGTGCTGAATAACCACATCCTCCCAAAATTAGGGGACTGCCGCCCCGCCGGTATCACCGCCGAGGTGGCGGAGCGCTTCAAGCGGGAGCTTTTGGCGGAGGGGCTGGCGCCGAAGACGGTGCGGGACGACCTGGCGGAGCTCAGGTCCATCCTGAAATACACCGCCTCGCGGCTGCCCGGGGGGCTGGCGGAGGTGGCGATAGCCTATCCCCGGGAGCAGAAGCGGGAGGCCCGGGTCCTGAGCCCCGAGGAACAGCGGCGGTTTGTGGAGTACCTCCGGACGGACACGGACACGTGCAAATTCGGGGTGCTCCTGGCGCTGTACACGGGGCTGCGCATAGGCGAGCTGTGCGCCCTGCGGTGGGGGAATATCTCCCTGAGAGACAGGACCCTCCGGGTGGAGGCCGCCATGCAGCGGCTCCGGGACCGGGAACACGCCGGGGGCGGAAGGACGCGGGTGGTCATCGGAAGACCAAAAAGCGCCGCGTCGGTACGCTCCATCCCCCTCACCGACAGAGCGGCCGGGCTGTGCGGACAGTACGATCCGCACGACCCGGCCGCTTTTATTCTGACTGGCACGGAGAAGTATATGGAGCCCCGGCAGCTCCAGAGGAGGCTGGAGAAATATACCCGGGAGTGCGGGCTGGAGGGGGTGCATTTCCACACCATCCGCCACACCTTCGCCACACGATGCGTGGAGGCCGGCTTTGAGCTGAAGAGCCTCAGCGAGATTTTGGGCCACTCCGACACGTCCGTGACGCTGGACCGCTATGTCCACTCGTCCATGCAGCTCAAGCGCGAGAACATGGACAAGCTGTCCGCGGCGGGGATGTAATAGCAGTCAAAATTTCAGTCAAAAAAGGATACATCCGCCCCGGGCCGGGAGAAAGCCGCGTAAGCCGCTTTCCCCCGGCCCGAAGTCGTAGAGGGGTGAACTCTGCGACGTTGGGGCTGCGTCCCCGAAAATCTCTGACCGGGAGGATGTATCCATGAAAAACATCAAATTTGCCGGCTTGCCCCGCAGGCTTTTGGCGGGGCTTCTCAGCCTGTGCATCATCATGTCCACCGTCAGCGGCGTGGGCGTGCTGACGGCCCTCAGCGCCGACGCGGCGGACGGGACACCCGCGGCGCAGCCCGGGCCCACTGAGCACATCCTGTCGGGCAGCCGCGTGGCGGACCCGGACACCATGGACGACTATCTGAACCGCCTGCTCACGGAGGCCAACGGCTCCCGCTACGCCGGCCGCGTCTGGACGGACAAGACGGTGTTCGCCTATGGATACAATAACGGTGAAAATGACCACTTTGACGGGACCAATAAGATCACTTTGGAGATGGACACCGACGGCTACACCGGAAGTGTAAACTTTAATGCTGACTTCGCCCACGTATTCTCCGCCCTGGCCAGCTCCCAGGTAGTCAACGAATATCCCCCCAGCCCCATCGACATGGTACTGGTGCTGGACGTATCCAGCTCTATGGGAGATGATACGGAGCCCGCGGAGGGGTCTGAGTGGGCAAAAATTTATGAGGACTTGGAGAAGTATTTCAACGGAGACGAAGGAAAAAAGCAATTAGCAGACGCTAAGTTTGAAGAGTACTTCAATGAAAATAATATGATTGAGTACAGGCTGAAGCTGGACGTTACATATCCGAGCTCCAGCGGTGGTAGCGAACACCATATTAGCTTAGAGAGAAAAAATGTTAAAACTACGTTGACAGGTGAAGCAGCGCAGAAATGGCTGGAGGAAGAAGTAAAAAAGTATGTTGAGGATATGGAAAAAGCCCGATTAAATAACGAGCTTAAATATAGTGGTGGAACGACGACTGTCGATTCAAGTATTTGTAAACGTATTGGTAAACTTACATTAGAATCTGTTAAAGAAAATGGATTCCTTATCATCGACACGGAAGACATCGGCGATTGCTACGGCATGACGCAGACGGAGGCGGCGGCGAGGGAGGCTTTTCGGCATACCCGTTTCTTGAATCTTATCTATTCCGCTGACCGTATCATCACGGAGTTGATGGAAAACAATCCGGAAAACCGCGTCAGCGTGGTAGTCTACGACCGCCGCGCCAGCGTACTTATGCCTTTGGCACATTATAAGCCGAATACGGAAAAAGCGGATGAAACCTACGGAAAAGTTGGCGATAACGAAGTTTTTCTCTACAATTTGAGGACGGCAACGGATGGTGCGGTCAAATTCATATACAACTATTTGAAAAACATGTCATTCAATTATCTGTGGCCCGCATTTTACTGGTCAAGTAAATCTCCAAGCCATCCTCTCGGTTATGTGGGCACCTCCTCATGCTGTGTTGTTGCAAAACCGATAGAGGAGGGTGTTGTAACAAAGCCGCTTGCGACTGACGATGGAGAAAAAAGCATCGTCCGACTGGCCGGTACTAATACGCACGCCGGACTTGCCGCCGGACTGGAGCAGTTGGCTAACGCTACGGATACCACTTTGACCGCGGAGCTCTCCAACGGCGAGGTTTCCACCGTCCCCCGTATCCCCGCCGCTATCGTCATGACCGACGGCGGCTCCAACACCGTGGCCAGCGGCCCGTGGTATGACCCCCAGTGGGAGGTTCCCGTTCAGCGCTCCGACCATAAGAACGAGTGGTCCAGCGTCGTCGTCACCCAGTATCTCCTTACGGCGGCGTACCTCAAGTCTGCCGTGGAGAAAAACTACTCCGCGTATATGGAGCTGGGCAAAAATCAGGATCTCCCGGTCTATACCGTGGGCGTGGACCTGCGCAACGATTCCGACGATTGGGTCCCCGCGCGCCTCTATCCCATGATGGACCCGGCGAAGTATCTAACGGCTGAGGCAAATGTGCAGGATTACGTGGACAATCCCAGCGCCGAATCCGGTCAGATTCCCTTGGGCAAGGACGGTGAAGAGGACAGCGAAACGGGCAACAAGAAGCTCATCGGAGCGGCGTATGAGAATATCCAGAATTGGCTGAATGGAACAGATAAAATAACTGACGAATTCCCTGTGGTGCAGACAAGCAAGGGCATGTTCCAGCAGGAGGAGGGCGAAAACGAACACCCGCCCTACAGCTATAACCACTATGTAATTCCGTTTGAAGAGGATGTCACTGATGCTGTAGAAGGGAAACTCAGGCTATGGGATCACCACAGTAGCAATGGTGGATGGTATGAGAAAATTGAGGAATTTACAGTTGAATATGTTCTTCAATGGCATGGGTGGGAAGAAATTGAAGAAGATACAAAAACAACCATAAATGGTGAAACTGATCCGATAAAAGAGGTTGGCAACTCCAAAGCGCCTGATTTTTCAAAAACAACTGAATTGACCGGCACCGCCACGTTTTGGTCCTTTGATGAAGCGCTTGCCGCCGCTAATAACCCTTATTATAGCATTGATTCCGATACGTCGGCAAAATACCTTATATCTCGCACCGTAACCTATGATGACACCGACGACGGCAACGAGGATACCATGACCCGCCACGTCGCCGAAGTCACCAAGGACGATATAAAATCCAACATCAACTATGTTACCCATTTCTACGACGTGTCCTCGGCTGAGATGGAGAGCATTTTTGAGACTATCCTCTCCGAGGTCCTGGGGGAGGTATTTGTGCCCGTGTCCGGCGACAACGACGCCGGAGTGGGCGACTCCATCACCTATCAGGACCCCATCGGCCAATACATGGAGGTCAAAAACGGCTCCATCAAGGCCACGCCGTACCATACGGACAATTCGATTACCGACCCGAAACCGACCGACTACGACATGGCGATGCTGCTCTTCGGCGAGATGCACGGCCTTGTCCGTACGGGCGTTTATGACTGGAATTGGAACGACAAGTATATGAGAGAGCACAAGGATGCCGGAACGGCGGGCACGACCGCTTTCCCCGGCGGCTGGGTCAAGGCCGACGCGGACCCTGCTACAGCTGATCTTATTACAGAAAAGGCTTACCCTGAAGACTGTTCCAGCAGCGATGACGCCTGGAGTAAGGGCTACATCTACCGTATCGGGTTTGATGACCTTATTGATTTCGTGCCTATTATCGGCACTGACGGCAAGACGGCTACGCCGGAAACCCTCCCCGCGCAGGTCAAGAACACCGTCTATACCATCTACCGCTTCGCGTGCTCCGCGGAAGAGCGCAACGCGCTTCACCGCAACCCTGTTTACGGTCAGGCGGTTCCCAAGGAGCTTTTGGACGCTTGGGCCGCTGCTGACGAGACGGAAAAGACGGATAACTCACTTTATAAGGACACCCCGGGCGTTTACCGGCTCTCCGACATCCGCGTTTGGGTGGAGGACACCGGGGACTTCGTGGACACCGACGGCGCCATCACGCCCAACTCCGGCTACGACAGGTCCCTCTATGTGAACGTCCCCGCCGCGGCGGTGCCCACGCAGCTCGCCACCGTCACCCTGGGGCCCGACGGCGTGTTGTCCTACGAGACAAACCTGGGCAGCGACCATGAGAAAGAAAAAGGAAACGAAAAATACTACCGTCAGTCCACCCCGCTGCGCCTCTTCTACGCCGTGGGGCTGGAGGAGGACCTGATCATCCGGGACGCCGACGGCAAGCAGATCGGCGTGGACGTCTCCGCGATTTCCGAGGAGTACATAGCGGAGCACTCGGACGAGAACACAAACATCGAATTTATCTCCAATTTCTACTCCAACACCGCCTACGACAGCTATGTGACGGACTCCGCCGACTCCCGCACCCGCGGCGACCCCACCGTCACCTTCTCCCCCGGCGAGGACAACCGCTACTACGTCTTCCAGAAGCCCCTCCCGCTGTACGCCCACGCGTACCGCTGGAACGGAAGCAGCCTCAATTCCGTTGACGGCGAGCCCGTAGAAGGCTGGGACAACACCAAGGGCGGCAACGGCAAGAGCACCTGGGAGAACTATAACGACACACCGCAGCGGGCCGGCTCCTGGATCGGCGGGCAGTACATGGGGGTGTATGAGAGCGAGGAAGCATTCAAGAAAGCCAAAGGGGATGGTGATGGTAAGACCATCACCGACAGCAACGGTATCAAATACCCGATTGTTGAAAACGGCATCGTATTCCTCCAGGACGACCTCCTTGAACATGTGACGTCCACCGAAAGCGGCTACGCCTCCGGCTCCGTCTCCTTCAGCTCCGACGATTATTTCTTCCTGCTGGTGGAGTACTATGTCCCCAACAGTGAAACCGGCAAGGACTATGATGGCGATGAACTCCCCGGCACCCACGGCGGCACCGCCATTCAGTACGCCGTGGCGCGGCGCGGCAGCGAATTCGGCTCCGGCTTCACCTCCGACAAGATCGACAACGGCGACATGCTGTGCTGGACGGACGTAAACGGCAAGCTGGACTTTGAGTTTGACTACCTCTCCCGCACCGACACCAGCGACAACACCCGCGGCGAGCCGACGTTTGAGAAGCTGACGTATACCAAGGACGGCGCGAATAAGCTGGAGGACTACCTGAAAAAGTGCGGCATCCCCGAGGGAGAAACGCTTACCCAGCAGGTGGAATACTGGACGAAAGTCCAGAATGACGAGCGTATCAAGGCCGCGCTGGACGCTGCGAAAAAAGGTGGCAGCCTGACCGAAGCTTCTTTTGAAAAATACTTCAAATTCGCCGTCTCCGCCAGGCCCGGCGGCATCCGCTCCGGCGACATGGCCAACAACCACCAGTCGAAATCCAAAAACACCACCGGAACGGCCTACAACTACTACCTGCCCACGGTGTCCGACCACTCCGGCACCAACAACAGCGTCATCATCAACAACTACCTGGGCAACAACGGCCTTTTGAAGATCGCGAACTCCATGCTTCTGGTGACGAAGCTCCTGGAGGCCCCGGAGGGCTTCGAGCTGTCGGAGAGCCAGAAAGAGCAGTCCTTCCTCTATCAGGTCTTCATCCAGGGCCTCACCGGCACGCAAAAAGCTACCTTGGTCCAATACAACGAGCTCTCCGGGACCTGGCAGCGCAAGCTTGCGTACATCGACATCCTCACCGACAACAGCGACCTGGTCCTGGACAAGGACAACCACCGCGCGGTGTTTGTGCAGGAGGACGGAAAGGCCAAACTGGTCGTGCAGGACGGCGAGGGGAAGTACTATTACGCCGACGAGAACGGCAAGGCTACTACAGAGTGTACAAACACATCAACGCTTTACTACCTCTACCTGCCTCACAACAACGGCGACGACCAGACCCGCAGACTGTATCAGGATGAGGATTATACGGGCGCAGATAACGTTACGGACCTTAGCAATAACAACAGTACCGAATATACCAAGGAAACGGCAACCGACGACTATCCCGCCGGCACCCAAACCTACGGCGCCACGGACGCGGAGCTTATACCCGTCACCGAGGTAACGACCGACGACTGGACACACAGCACGGGTTGTTTGGGCCACAGTAAGCTTGGCAATTTCACCCTCGTTGTCAACAAGCCCAGCGGGGACACCAGCGCCAACGACATCCTCACCCCCTTCGAAACCCGCACCGTGTACATGACCATGGAGCTGAAATTCGGCGTGAAAGCTGAAGGCGGGGCCCTGACGGCAGACGACCTCTACGACAAGCTAATCCCCAGCGGCGACCGGCCCGACCTGTTCGGGGGCTTGGAAGCGGGAGATATAGCGAAAAGCACCGCCGAATTCACCCTGAAGCACGGCGAGGGCCTGCTGATCACGGGTCTTGAAAACCGCATTCCCTACCGCTTCACCGAAAAGCTCACGGACACCCAACTGAGCGCGGGCTACACTCTCCAGAAAATCAGCCACATCCAACAGCGCGGCTCCGAAAGCGTCTACAAGCCCGGAACGCAGGAGATACCGATCTGGACAAAGGGGGGCGCGACATACGGCGATAAGTATCCCGGAGCTACGGATTGTAAGACCGAGAACGGCCTGACTTGGGCAGGTAACCCCGGCGCGACGATGACAGAGGAGCCTTTCGCCCACACCAACGCCGTCATGTGGGAGTACTACGCCACCATGGCCAAAGACGCCTCCGGCAACCACCACCAGCCCAGCGGTGTGGCAGAAAAAGAAACAGAGAAATCATCCACGGTATGGGTTGAAGGGCAGAAAAACACATACACGAGCGTGGGCGGCACCCGCACAGTCGCGGATAACCCCAACTGCACTCCGTGGAATGCCGAAACTAAGACCGGCTGCGACGTGACGCAGACAGACGGCTCCATCCTCCACTACATGTACCGCGAGGGTGAGCTCGTTGACCCGCACTACAACGGCGAGGCGTCAACCTACCTGCGCAACATGGCCCGCTACGGCGTCAGCCCCACGGTCCATTTCGCGGTGGAAGACGAGCCGGACCAGAATACGGTCCCGGCGACGCCCAATGATAATTACACCGGCGTCTACTCCGTATTCGGCAACACGGGCTACTTCGAGGAGCAGGCCCACTATTACAACACCTTCGAGCCGGGCCAAATCTCCGTCACCAAGGAGCTGAAGGCCGCCGAGGGCACAACCGTCAACGACACCGACAAGGCCACCGATTTCAGCTTCACGCTGACGATCACCCCCTCCGACGTCGGAATCCCCAGCGGAACGTACAATTACACCGTCACCGATGTGGATGGAAATACTGTCAAAACCGGCAAACTGCTGCCCACTGGCAGCACGGCCTCCGGCAATGATATTGCTGCCACTTCCGCCAATACCTGGTCCTTCGCCCTCAAGGGCGGGCAGACCATGACCGTCACCGGCCTTCCGGTAGATTCCGGCTACACCTACACCGTAACGGAGACGACCGAGGGCGGCTACACGGAATCGCACATCGGCGACATCTCCGGTTTTGTCCCACCCGACTCCGGCAAGCCAGTGGAAGTGACGTTCACCAACACCAAGAATAAACCGGACCCCGTGAGCGTTGATTTGCAGCTTCAAAAGACGGTTACCGGCGACGGATTTGATTGGACCGGCAAGAGCTTCACATTCCTTGTGGAGCCGGATGACAAAAATCCGACGGAAGACCCGATTACTGAGTCGAAGACTGTGACTGTGAGCTCGACAAATGCCGTGGATGTATTCAGCGGCGAGGAATTCACAGCTCCCGGGACCTACAAGTACACAATTTCCGAGCAGTCCAGCGACATCCCCGGCATTTCCATCGACTTTACGACCTATAGGGTGGTCGTTGAGGTAACGGAAAAGTACAATGGCAACCTCTACACCGGACAGCTTGAGGCGAAAGTCACCGTCAACGGCGTGGCCCCGGCAAGCCCTGTCGTGCTCACGTTCAATAACACCTACGACAAGACCAAGATCACCGTTCCGTTCAACGCCAAAAAGGTTCTGGTGGACGGTACGCTGACCGAGGGCCAGTTTGAGTTTGAGCTGAGCGGACCTAATGGATTAGAAGAGACGGCCACCAACGACGCTCAAGGAAATGTTTCTTTCGGCTCCGTGGAATTCACCCAGGAAGGCATCTACACCTACACGATAAAGGAGCTCCCGGGCGCGAATCCCAGCATCAAGTACGATGCCACCGTTTACACCGTCACCGTCAAGATTGAAAAGGACGGCGACGCGCTGAAGAGCACCGTCACGTATGCTCCGGGAATTCCGACCTTTACCAACAAGGTGGAGGGCGGCGGCCTCACCGTCACCAAGACCGTCACCGGCGACGCGGGGGATACAACCAAGGAATTCCACTTCACCGTGACGCTCAGCGACACTACGGTCAACGGCACCTACGACGACATGACGTTCACCAACGGCGTGGCGACTTTCCCCCTCAAGGACGGCGAAACCGCCACCGCCACCGGCCTGCCCGCGGGCGTGGAGTATACCGTCACCGAGACGGAGGCCAACGCGGACGGCTACACAACCACATCCGAGGGCGCGACCGGAACCATTCCGACGGGCGGCACCGCCGAAGCGGAATTCACCAACTCCAAGCCCACCACCACGCCCGAAACCGGAAACCTGACCGTCACCAAGACCGTCACCGGCGAGGGGGACAGGACCAAGGAATTCCACTTCACCGTGACCCTCAGCGACACTACGGTCAACGGCACTTACGGCAACATGACGTTCACCAACGGTGTAGCGACCTTCCCCCTCAAGGACGGCGAAACCGCCACCGCCACCGGCCTGCCCGCCAACATCACCTACACCGTCACGGAGACGGAGGCCAACGCGGACGGCTACACCACCAGCGCCACCGGCGAAAAAGGCACCATCCCGACGGGCGGCACCGCCGAAGCGGAATTCACCAACTTCAAGACCACCACCATACCCGAAACCGGAAACCTGACCGTCACCAAGACCGTCACCGGCGAGGGAGATACAACCAAGGAATTCCACTTCACCGTGACGCTCAGCGACACTACGGTCAACGGCACCTACGACGACATGACGTTCACCAACGGCGTGGCGACTTTCCCCCTCAAGGACGGCGAAACCGCCACCGCCACCGGCCTGCCCGCGGGCGTGGAGTATACCGTCACCGAGACGGAGGCCAACGCGGACGGCTACACAACCACATCCGAGGGCGCGACCGGAACCATTCCGGCCAACGGCACCGCCGAAGCGGCATTCACCAACGACAAGCCCACTACTCCGCCGCCTCCTCCCCCGGAGGAGCCCAAGACGGGCGGCCTCACGGTGACCAAGACCGTCACCGGCGAGGGCGACACTTCCAAGGCCTTCCACTTCACCGTGACCCTCAGCGACAGCGAGATCAACGGCGCCTACGGCGGCATGACGTTTGAAAACGGCGTGGCGGAGTTCACCCTCACGCACGGCCAGAGCGCCAGCGCCACCGGCCTGCCCGCGGGCACGACTTACACCGTCACCGAGGCCGAGGCCAACGCGGAGGGCTACCGGACCGCCGCTTCCGGCGACAGCGGCAGCATCCCCGAGGACGGCACGGCTTACGCGGAGTTTGAAAACAGCATGACCCCGGGCCAGCCCCACAAGACCGAGACGGCCCCCGGCGACGGCCAGTCCGTCCGGGTGGGCGACCAGATCAGCTACGAGATAAGCTGGACCAACAACGAGGCCCAGGCGGCCACGGTGGTCATCCGTGACCCGCTGGATCCCGGAGTGGACTTCGTCAGCGCCGGGGAGGGCGGCGTATACGACGCCGCCAGCCGCACGGTGACATGGACGCTGCCCGACCGGCCCTCCGACGCCACAGGGACCGTGACGCTGACCGTGAAGGTCGCCATGCGGGCTCTGGAGGACGACAAGACCGTGGAAAACCAGGCGTTCGTCCAAGTGGGCAACCAGCCCGAGGTGGAGACGGAGATACCCGAGAACCCCGTCAAGGAGGCCGGGAATCTCACCGTCACCAAGACCGTCACCGGCGACGCCGGAGATACGGAGCGGTACTTCACCTTCACCGTGACGCTGAGCGACGACACGGTAGAGGGCACCTACGGCGGCATGACGTTCACCGGCGGCGTGGCCCAGTTCCACCTGAAGAGCGGCGAGAGCCGCACGGCGGTGGGCCTGCCAGCGGGCATCGCCTACACCGTCGTGGAGGCCGAGGCCGACGCGGAGGGGTACGTGACGGAAAAGACCGGCGACGCCGGGACCATCCAGGCCAACGACACCGCCAACGCGGACTTTGTGAACAGCAAGGAGACGCCTCCCCCGGAGCCGGGAGAGGGGGCCCTCACGGTGACAAAGACGGTATCCGGCAACGCGGTCAGCAACATGACGGCCTTCCACTTCACGGTGACGCTGGACAACGCTGAGATAAGCGGGACCTACGGCGATATGAAGTTTGAAAACGGCGTGGCGGAGTTCACGCTGCGCCACGGCCAGAGCCGGACCGCCACGGGCCTGCCCGCGGGCACCGGCTACACGGTGACGGAGGCCGAGGCCGGCACCCAGGGCTACCAGACCACCGTTACCGGCGCGGAGGGCGCCATCCCCGACGGGGACACGGCCCAGGCGGCCTTCGAAAACTACCGGCACGTCCCCGTGGAGGAGCCCAAGCCCGGGCCTCTGGCGGTGCGCAAGCTGGTCACCGGCGAGGGCGGAGACACGGAGAAGGAGTTCACCTTCCGGGTGACGCTGGATACGCCCCTGAACGGCGCCTACGGCGAGATGGAGTTTGTAAACGGCGTGGCGACCTTCACCCTCAGAAGCGGCGAGGTCAAGTGGGGACGGGAGATCCCGTCCGGCACGGGCTTCACGGTGGAGGAGCTGGAGGCCAATCAGGACGGCTACGACACCATCGCCCAGGGGACGGTGGGGACCATCGGGGATGTCCGGTCCGAGGTGCGCTTCCAGAATCACAAGGGCCTCTGGGAGCCGGAGGACGAGGAGCCCTGGGAGGAGCTGGAGGACCCGGAGGTACCTCTGGCGGACCTGCCCACGGACGAGATCCCGGCCACGGGCGACAGCACGCGCCTTGGCTTCTGGCTCGTGATGCTGATCCTGTCCCTGACCGGCACCGCCATCACCTCCGCCCTGCTCATCACCCAAAAACGCCTGGTGAGCCTGGACGGTAAGCACATACTGAAATAATCTGAACTGTCGGCGGCGGGGAATCTCTCTGCCGCCGACGCGTATGGAGAGAGATATGAAAAACGCTGGTTTGGCGGGTCAGCGCTTCGGAATGCTGACCGTGACGGAGGATTCCGGCCAAAGGCGGGGCAGCAGCGTGCTCTGGCGCTGCCGGTGCGACTGCGGCGGCGAGATACTGGCCGTGCGGCATGAGCTCATAAGCGGCGCCGTCCAAAGCTGCGGCTGCGCGCCGGCCCCGGCGCGGCGGGGGGTCACCGACCTCATCGGCCGGAAATTCGGTATGCTGACGGTGACGGAGGACTCGGGCCTCCGGACCGGCGGCGGGCTCATACGCTGGCGCTGCCGGTGCGACTGCGGCGGCGAAATACTTGCCACGCGCCAGGAGCTCCTGGGCGGCAAAAGACAGGACTGCGGCTGCGTCCCCGGGGAGCGCGCCCAACGCGGCGGGGCCGAGGACCTGACCGGGCGGCAATTCGGGGAACTCACGGTCCTGGGGCGGGCCGAAAACGACAGAAACGGCAACGCGCGGTGGCTCTGCCGCTGTAGCTGCGGGAGAGAGCGGGCGGTCCAGGCCGCGGCGCTGAAAAGCGGCCGCACGCGAAGCTGCGGCTGCAAAAGGCGCGACGCCGCCCGCAACAAATACGATCTGACGGGACAGCGCTTCGGCCGTCTGACGGCGCTTTACCATGTGGCCCGGTCCGACCGGGCCAGGGGCAGCTATTGGCATTGCCGCTGCGACTGCGGCAGCGAGCTGGACGTCCACACCGAGAGCCTCCTGCGGGGCCTCACCCGGAGCTGCGGGTGCTGGAACCGGGACCAGAGCGCCAAAATGCACGAGCACATGCACTATCAGGACGACACCTGCCTTGAGGTATTAAAAAATTCCTGCGCGGACACGGGCAGGAACAAATCTGGCTTTCGCGGGCTCTATCTCATGCGCGGCGGGAAATACCGGGCGTCCATCACGTTCCAGGGCAAGCACTACGACCTGGGGCACTACGCGTCCTTTGACCGGGCCGTGCGGGCGCGGCTGGACGCGGAGGAGGTCCTGCACAAGGGCTACGTCCGGGCCTTTGAGCGCTACGAGGCCCGGGCCCGGTCCGACCCGGCCTGGGCGGCGGAAAACCCGTTTTACTACCGCGCCGCCAGGACGAACGGGGAATTTCAGATCGAGACGAATGGATAAAAAATGAAATAACCGGCGGACGCGGGGTAATGTCATTAAGTTAAGAAATATATGAGCCTCATACACGGGCGGGTTACGAACCCGCCCGTGTTAGCCTGTCGAAAAAGCCCTGACGGGCTTTTCCGACAAGGGGAACGTGCGGGAAATTTACGCTGAATTTTGCGAAATTCAGCGTAAATTTCCCTACTGTCGCCCTGCGCGCGCCCCGTTGGGGCACACTTGGGCGACAAAAGGGATTTTTTCCAAGGCACATGTCCTTGGAAAAAATATTGAATTTGAGTTTTTTGACAACCTGATGCGACGAAGGCGCGATAGTGCTATTTCCTGAAGTGCAGCTCGCGGAGGCCGTCTACTTCGGCGCAGACGGTTTTGAGCTTGCAGGTGTCGCAGTCCATTTTGAAGTCCTTCAGGATGTGGTCCAGGGCCGCGATGACGCCGGCGCAGCTTTGGGACAGGCGCTCTAAGGCCGCGTAGTCGAATTCAGGGTCGGTGACGAAGATCTGGGTGAGGCCCAGGGCCTCCGGGTATCTGCGGTAGGCGTCCCGGTAGCACCCGGCGGCGCCGGAGAACGTAAGCCCTGCCTTTAGCGCCTCCTTGCTCACCCGCACCGGCTCGCGGCCGGCGCTGGAGTCCACCCGGGGCATGTAGCCCGCGGGGCTCACGCTGTAGCGGGCGTTGCGCAGGCGGGTGAGGGCGTTATAGAGCGTATTTTCGTCCTCCCAGACCTCCGGCTTCACCCGCAGGAGGGCGATTCGGGCGTAGGGCCCGCTTTTTTTCAGCTCCGGCAGGTCCGGGCCTAAAAGGAAAAGGGCGTCCCCCTCCGGCACCGCGCCGTCCGGCGCCGCGGCGAAGAGGCTCACCGCCGGCGTGCGCCCGGGGCCAAGCTCAAAGGCCATCTCGCTTTGCAGCACGAGATTCCGCCGCCCGGCGTCGGGCCAGGAGCCCGGCTTCAGCGGCCGGGCCCCGGCGGTGAGGGCCAGGACCTCCCGGATGAGGCCGTCAAACAGGGGCGTCACGGCAGCGGCTCACGCTTTCTGAAATTATAGATCTTGTTCACCAGCGGCTGGGCCAGGGCGGCGGCCTTCATGTCCAGGTTGAAGAAGTACACCGCCATGGAAAGCGCCGTCAGCGCGGCGAAGACGCCCGCTAAGATGGCGGCAATCTTCATGATAAGCTTACAAATCTTCAATTCGTTCACCTCTTGGCCTTCCTGCGGGCGTACTCCGCCGCGCCCAGGGCCCCCATGAGCTGGGGGTCGGTCTTCAGCTCAATGACTTTGAGATGCAGTACCTGCTCGATGGCCTTTTTGAGGCCCGCGTTCTTGGCGCAGCCGCCGGTGAGGGCGATGCTGGTGGCGGCCCCGGCCTTCTTGGCCATGACGAAGCACCGCTTGGCCACGGCCATCTGGATACCCGCCGCCACCTCGTCCATGGGCTTGCCCTCCCCCACGAGGCTGATGACCTCGCTCTCCGCGAAGACGGTACACTGGGCAGTGATGGGGATGACGTTTTTGGCGGAGAGGGAGAGATTGGAAAACTCCTCTAAGCTCATCTCGAAGCTCCGGGCCATGGCCTCATAGAAGCGGCCCGTCCCGGCGGCGCACTTGTCGTTCATGGCGAAGTTCTTCACCGTGCCGTCGGTGTCCACGGCGATGCCCTTCACGTCCTGGCCGCCGATGTCGATGATGGCCCGCACCGTGGGGTCCGTGACGTGGACGCCCATGGCGTGGCAGGAGATCTCGGAGATGTTCTCGTCAGCGAAGGGGACCTTGTTGCGCCCGTAGCCGGTGCCGATGAGGTAGGTGAGGTCGCTCTCACTCCCGAGGTTGGCCTGCTTTAAGACGTCCTCCATGGCAAGGCGCGCGGATCTTTCCGGGTTTATCTTGCTGTGCAGGGTGGTGTGGGCAACGATTTTTCCATTTTCATCCAATATAACGGCCTTGGTGTAGGTGGAGCCCACATCGCAGCCTCCGTAGTATTTCATGTCGGTTTCCTCCAATCACCATGCGTTGCTGTCATCGAACTCTTCCAGCGACGGGTCCAGGGGCTCCTCGCCCAGCACCGCCCGCATGTAGCGGTTGACATCGGTGCGCATGCTCTGGCGGCTGGCCTTCCGGGGGTCCATGAGGCCGTGGGTCACCCAGATGAGGTGGATGCCGCGCCGCGCGGCCTCCTGGTCGAAGAGGCCGTGGTAGCCGGTCATGGACTTACAGCCGATGTGCTCGTACATGATGACCACGTCCGCGTTAAACTCCTCGCAGAAGCGCCACAGGTCCTCCACGCCCACCTCGTAGCCGCCCTCGGAGCGGTTGCGCATGTTCATCTTGGCGTACATGTCCGCCATGTCGTAGTACGCCTGCTCCTTGTCGTCCTCGCTGTAGATGTCGGTGGAGGTGAGGCTCAGCATGTCGATAAGCGGCACGATGCCCCAGCAGTTTTGGAGCCACAGGGGGAAGGCGGTGTAATACTGGGCCTGGACGCCCCAGAGGATGGCCCGGTGACGGACCTTGCTGACCACGGGGGTCCGCTCCCGGTAGGCTTTTTCCATGATCTCACAGATCTGGCGCTCGTTCTCCACAAACGCCTCGTCCCGGCCTCCGGCCACCTGGTAATAGGCGTCCCGGTAGAGGGCCACGTTGTTGCCGATGACCTGGGGGAACTCGGTGCGGCTGATCTCCAGCCACTGGCGGAAATACTCCGTCTCCTTATTGAAGTTTTTGATGTTCTTGAAGTAGTAATCCCAGTCCCACTTCTCCCCGGTCTGCTCCTCCACGAATCTGATGGCGTTCTTTATCTCCTGGGCGGCGTAGTCCCGGGTGGCGGGGTCGGTGTAGCGGATGGGCACGGCCACCTGGTGGGTGGGGATGCCGTAGCGCCGCTCCTCAATGCCGTTGCCCATCAAAGACCCGTCGCAGGTGGTGTTGCACTGGAGGGCGCAGATGCCGGTTTTCGGGAAGTCGTCCTCCAACACCGCGCCCAGCTCCGCCGCCGGCATGGGGCACACGTCCCCGGGGATGCCGAACTCCTGGGCCCGATCGATGTAGTAGAGGACCCCCTCCTGCTGGACGGTGGAGGGCATGTAGACGATGGGTATCTGGACGCAGCGGGCCTTCAGATTGGGGAATCCGTTCATGATCTGGGTCATCATGTTCTCGTCCATGACGACGGTCTGGCGGCGGACCTCCTCCTTGCCGCCGATGGCGGCGTCCCCGGCGAAGATGGCGCTCATGGTGTCGCACACGTGGGAGACGATGAAATCAAATTCCTTGTGGGCGACCCGGAGCTGCGGGCCCCGGAGGCCCTCAGTGTGGCGGTCGATGAAATCGGGGGTCGCCAGGTAGTTTTGCATCCAGCGGTAGTGGAGGAAGCCCTTTAAATTCTGGGGCTTTGCCAAAAATTTCAGCATGGAGCCCCAGTTGTGGAGCCAGCAGGTGTAGTCATACCATGTGTCCTGAACGCCCCGCCACTCCCGGCGGGTGCGGGTCTTGCCGCCCTTGTAGAATTTTCCCAGGGGCTCGGAATTTATGGCTTTTCCCATTTATCTGTTCCCTCCCATCTTTTTCAGCTCCACGCGCTCGATGAACGCCTGGACACGGGTGCGGATCTGGCCGGACATCCCCACGGTGTAGGGCCGGTCGATGCTCAGCACGGGCCAGCTATAGTCCGTGGTCAGCACATGGGCCGCCCCGGCCCGCTCGTAGCCCCAGAAATTGCAGAAGTTTATCTGCTGCAATATAACGCCGTCGCAGCTATACTCCCGGGCCAGTCTGTCTATGTACGCCTTGCGGCTGGCGACCTTGGAGGTGTTCATGTACCGGGGGCACTGGCACTCGGCCACGTATTTGCGGCAGATCTGGGTCAGGAGGTCCTCGCCGCTCTCCGTGTCCAGCTCGATGCGCTGCCGGCCGGGGAAGGAGCCGAAGCAGTAGCGGTCCACCGCCACGTAGGCCCCGGTGTCCTCGATGAGCTTTATGAAGTCCGGGTCGTCGATCTCCGCCCCGGCCACGGCCACGCGGATGCGGTAGGGCGGCTTCTCGTCAGGCTCCCGGGTCTTGAGCTCCTCCGCCGTCTCCCGGAGGATGGGCAGCAGCAGGTCCTTGGGGCAGCAGTAGGTGGCCAGGCAGAAGACCGAGAACTCGTAGCCCGTGATGCGGGGCCGGAGCTCCGCCCGGTAACGCCCCAGCTCCGTGATGAGGCCGCAGACCTCGTTGTGGAGCTCCACGGCCTTCAAAATGGCCTCATCGGAGACGTCCACGCCGAAGGCCTCGTGGAGCTTCTGGAGGACCCGGACGCGGCACATGTTCACCATATGGGAAACGCCGTTTTCGTCGTCCTTCATGGGGGTGTCCACGTGCTGTGCGAAGAAGCCCGGGGCGGTGCACAGCTCCAACTTTTCGATGTTCTCGGCGCAGTCGGCCATCTGGGAGCAGCTTGCCGGGTCGAAAAGGCAGTCCAGGAACTGGAAGCCCCCCTCCAGCCCCCGCTCCAAAAGCGCCCGGCAGTACTCGCAGGTGAGGGAGGTCATGTAATAGGTCCCCATCTCCATGGAGCTGGTGCGCGGCGCGCGCATACGCACGGAGAAGCACCCGGGGAGGTTCAGCAGGACCTCGGGGATCTGGTAACAGACCGTCCCCACGCATTTGCGGCCCTGCTCCCGGGCTTGGCGGACCAGCTCGTTGTTGTTCTCCTGGAGGAGATTTTCAAGGTAGTAGAGGTGTTTTAAATCCTTCATACGGGCCTCCTCATTCGTTTTTCAAAATCCCAAGGGCGCGGAGGGCCTGCCTGGCTCCCTTCACCACCGGGGAGCTCTCCGGCAGCGTCAGGACGCTCTCACCCTCCATGTCGAGGCCCGCAAGGCCGTCGTCGGAGGGGATGGCTGCCAGCACCGGGATGTCGCCGATGTCCACGCCCCGCTCCAGGGCCGCGGGCGGCAGGCGGTTTAAAATGGCGCCCACCTTGTCGTACATCACCAGCTCCCGCGCCACGTCCCGGATGGTGTGGATGACCTGCACCCCCTTGCGGCTGGCGTCCGTCACCAGCACCAGGTGCGTCACACGCTCCATGACGCGGCGATTCACCTGCTCAATGCCGGCCTCGCCGTCGATGACGATGTAATCGAAGTTTTGCGAAAGGACGCTGATGACGTCCTTGAGGTACGCGTTGACCTTGCAGTAGCACCCGGCGGCCTCCGGCCGGCCGATGGCCAGGAAGCTGAAGCCGTCCTTCTCCACCAGCGCGTCGAAGAGCCGGAAGCGGGCGTCGCCCAAGAGCTCCAGAGCCGACCTGCCGTCGCCCCCCTCCACGGTGCTGACGAACTCCCGGCGGATGTCGTCCACGGTGACGCCCACCTCCACCCCCAGGGCGGTGGAGAGCCCCACGGCGGGGTCGGCGTCGATGGCCAGAATGCGCTTTCCGGGGAACGCCCTTGTCAGCTCCCCAATCATGACAGCCGCCAGCGACGTCTTCCCCACGCCGCCCTTGCCCGTCATGGCGATGATCACAGCATTGTTTTCCTCCATAAAATTCCTCCCAATTTACAAGTTTTCCGTCATTTTTGCCCGGCCGTATGCATTAATTCTACCATACCCCGCCGCCGGTGTCAAAGAATATATTGTCGAAGAGAAGAAAATCTCCCAATATTTTGCCGCCCCCCGCAAGGTCAGGGAAAAAACCGCAGCGCGGAACGCATATGACAAAAAGACCGCTTATACTATGCCTCGTCCCGCCCGACCCCCACCGGAGGGAGAAAAGCTCGGGGTGACCGTCAGGGTCCATAGAGACAGCGGATTGACAAAAGGCGGCCCGTGCCGTATAATGGCGGCATGGGCTTCCCCGACAGGGGAGGGGCCGGGAGTACCCGGCCTGGGGACCTCCGTTCCTTTAAAACGGGGCGGTTAAAAAGGCTGTGCCTGACATCCCGCGCAAGCGGAATGGAGGCGTGTACATGCTTGCGCGGGAAATACCGCGAAAGGATGGTACATATCACTTTGGTGGTGTTGGAAATCCTTGGCGCCGTAGGCGCCGTGGCCAGCATTGTTTCCTTGGTGCTGTATTTGCACGACAGGAAAAAGAAGTGAGCCGTCTGTCACAACCAGACGGCTCACTGTTTGGTTTGGGGCTGTGACCCCGAGCTAAATAGATAGGACGTACATTTGTGGCACCGTTAAACGGTTTCCACCCATTATTATAGTATCCCGAGGCCGGAATGTCAATACGGATTTTATCCCGCTGTCTTTGTGGACGGCGGGATTTTTGTTGCGAGAAGCAAAGTAAAGGGGCTGCGATAATTCACGTCTCAGCCGACACGTTTTTTACAGCCCCGGTTTTTTGTTATACGAGGTCGTGGGGGTCAACGCCCAGGGCGTCGGCCAGGGCCAGGAGATTCTTGGCCGTGAGGTTGCCGGCGGAGGATGTCCCGGACTCCACACGCTGGATTTGCCGGACGTTGACGCCGGATTTCTCCGCGAGCTGGTGCTGGGTGAGGCCAGCGGCGAGGCGGGCTCCCTTGAGGGTCATATCTCCGCGCTATCGTCATCGAACAGCTCGGTGACGATGAGGCGGATGCCCTTGGCCCAGTCGCGGATGACGTACTCCTTGCACCGGTACTCATCGGGGTGCGCGGCGACCTCAGAGGCGTTGTCCTGGCTTACGTCACGCTCCGGGGCGGCGTCAAATTCGGGGGTGTACTGGGCCTCCCACCTGGCGGCGACACTGGGGTAAAGACGGTACATCTTATCGTACGCTTCCCGCCCACCCATGTAGGCAAATAATCTTTCCTGCGCTTTTGTCATGGTTTTTACCTCCTCAATTCATCCCGAAGCGCGCCCGGAGCTGCTTTCCCAGCTCGCCGCTCTGTTCGGGGGCTGAATCTCCCGGGCCGTGCCCTCTCTTGATCACAGGCCCATCATACGCTAATAATAGCGTGCTGTCAAGTGGGCTTTCAGCATTTCCGGGCGTTTTCAGTTTGGCGGAGATGGAGGGATTCGAACCCCCGGACGGTTGCCCGTCAACTGATTTCGAGTGCAATAGGTCGAGCGGAATGTAGACGCTCCCCGGCTCCTTGCGTCCTCCCAAATACGAAATTCCACGCAGATAATTTCCAGTTCAAAAAGCGTTGAAAATAAGCCAATCAACGCAAATGCTTTAAAAAGTGTCAAAGCAAAAAGTCAGCAGTATCAAGGGGTTTTGAACTATATCGGGAAAATGAACCACCTGATTTTGCATCCGTAAGCGCAAAGGGAATATAGAAGCTTCCTGGAAATAAAAAGGTAAGAGATACCAACGAACTTGGCCGCCCCTTTTACTGCAGAAAAAGCAGTAACGGCCAAAAAGTCCGCAGGTGTGTTAGAAAAGTGTTAGAAAGGGCCAAAATTCAGGGCCGGATATTGTGAAAAAAGTTGATACTGTACTCCTGCCGTTGGCGAATTCATATCAAACGGAGGCAGCTATGTCAACGAACTATTCGAGCATCCTACATGCGTACCCAGAGAAAATATCAATAGAGCAGCTCTATCGGATATGCCATTTCAGCAAACGAAAATGCAAATGGTTACTTGAAAACGGCTATATCCCATGTGAGGACAGAGGAACAAAAACCTGGAGGTTTGTGATCAGAACCGTGGATGTGGTGGAGTATCTGACGCTCATGGAAACCGACCCAAGCAAGGCGCCGCCAAAAGGATTATTCAATGCTGCCCCGGCATGGGAGAAAGCAACACCTCCACTGGAAAGGGTATCGTTAACGGAAAT
The DNA here is from genome assembly GCA_947632155.1 of uncultured Oscillospiraceae bacterium. Classification (GTDB taxonomy): domain Bacteria; phylum Bacillota; class Clostridia; order Oscillospirales; family Oscillospiraceae; genus RUG626. Next base: position 4,689 of record CANROF010000006.1, on the reverse strand, counting down.
ACGTCAGTTCCTCCAGGAACGTTGGAGCGAACAGCCCGACGCACTTTACGAGGAAGATGTGGCAAAGCTGGTCGGGTACTCCAGAAATACGATACATAAATGGATAGTAAATCGGAGACTTAAATATGTCCCCGTCCTCAATGAAGTTGTCATACCAAAGAATTGGCTTATTGAATACTTCGCCATCATAATGAAGAAACATTGTTCAAGAGAATCAGCCACCCAAAGGACGCTCACAGAGGAACTACTACGCAGGAAATCAAGAGAATAAAAAGGAAATTTGTAGTCATAACCTCCGGCTAATCCGGAGGCTTGATTTGGCCCTATAAGGGCCTTTTACCGGCAAGCGTCTCAAGACGCACCGAATATCCGTCACTTGCATCACTTGCCCTACGACCCGTAAACGGGTTTATCCGCTTTTTTGCGACACGTCAGTATTCACAGTCTGGCTTTATAGTAGCTCGCTTCGCTCGATGCTTTTAGCTAAAGCTTTTTTGCGGGGCACCTCCACCGGCAAAGCCGGTGGTTTCCATAGGCAATGAATGCCGGTGCGGAAACGCCCCGGCATATTTATATTAGGAGGACAGCTTATGAAAGAGATAAACAAAGCACCCGGCGCTTCTATTGGTGCCAACAGTTTAGAGTTGCAAGTCTCCTTGAGACTAATTTTTACGACCTTATATATGTGCCAAATGAGCATCACCCTTTTGCCAATTTGCTCTCGAATCATCTGTGATCCGGGACTACTTGCCCGATACAATCTTCTCCCACTTTACCTGTATGTCTGATACGGTTTTATATTTATTTTTAGTTGTGACAGCAAAACAGAACTCATCTCCTGTTGCAAATTTGTCGAATTGTAGTATAATATTTCAACAGAGCAACCAGTACGATAAGTTGTCACTTTTTTCATTCTTCTGATTTAAGACTTTTTGGTAATGGAAAAATTGGAAAAGAGGCGTAAAATATGAATACCTCCACTACAACAAACTTAAATACCTTAAATAAATATTTTATAGAATGCATGAGTTCTTTTGTTCAGGATGTGGACGGCCCTGTTATTCAAAAAATACGTGAAGTGCCACTTTTTAGCATTAACCAAGGTACATATGAAATAGATTATGACCATCCACTCTTTGGGTCAGAATATTTCCAAGCTAATTGGAGTATCGAAATCCTTGCCAGAGAGTTTCTACTCAAATATCTGATATATTCTAAGCCTTCTGTCAGGGTTTTTTCGGAAATTAAAAGAAGTATGGCATTAAGACTTGTAGATAATTTTGAAAACGCCTTATATGGAGTTGAATCTGACGTTATCTCAGCCATTGCGGGAGAACGGTATGAGTCTGCCGAGGGAAAGGGATTATCTATCTCGATCATCCCCCGTACCTTATCTGCGAAGCAGTTAAAAAAGTGTCCAGGTGCTGTGGTCTTTAAGCCAGAGGCCCGAATGCGTCTTAGCATAGAAAATGTCCACGGGTTGAGAAAGCAACTCAATATGTCGGAGGGGGGTAGCATGGCAGTAGGTCTTTCAGATGCAACAGATACCCACAAAGCTGCGGACTTTTACACGATAGGCTTACTTCCGGTCAAGAAGCTAAACTCCTTTCCGCATATTCACTTTACTGGACATATGGAATGGTGTTACTGTGTGCCGATTCCTAAAGAAGACGCAGATAGGATCAAGTCCCAAGCCCGCGAGCGTAAAAGGAACGAGCTTCAAGCGCTTGTGGAGGCCCAGTGCAGATTGGTCTATAAGCACGGAAGGTTGCAGGTGCCAAAAATTGACCCAAAGATGTATTACGCCAGCATTCTTAACATTCTTCTTGAAAAGATAGACGAGGAGAACAATATTAATAAGAACAATATTATTAGTAAAGTAATCGATTTGATTGAGGAGGCAAAGGAGCAAAAGCATGGAACTGTGCTAATCATTTCCAATTCCGCATACCTTTCCGATGAAAGCGCCCGTCTCTGCCAAAAGTCCAAGCGCGGGATCGAACTCATAAAACCGATAGACGTAATGAAGGATTCCAATATTTTAAAACGGCTAACCTCCATTGATGGAGCCGCATTTGTTGATTTTGATGGCAAATGCCATGCCTGCGGCGTAATCCTCGATGGGACTGCAAAAGCTCAAGGTGATATGAGCAGAGGAGCGAGGTACAACTCCACCAAAAATTACCTTGAAAACATGCGCATGAACAATTCATCTGGGGTAATACTCGGTATTGTAGTATCCGAAGACGGCATGGTGAATGTATTGTAGTTGGAAGCGCGCTTTTGGCTTCGTCATTTTTGCTAAAATATTTTGAAAATTACAACAAAAAATTGTTGAAAATTTAAGTAAAAAAGAGGTTGACAACTTGCAGGAGCCTTGTTATAATATCACTGGCCCGTATTATATTTAATATTTCGAGGACGTATAGTGAGTATGAGAGTTATCAGAGATACACAAAACGATGAACTGATTGCCCAGATGCCTGCTCGGTATGCTGAGGTAAGGAAACAGATATCGATTGATCGGAGCGAAACCTGCTTCAAGGGGAAGGGCGTCTTGACGGCATTCGATTTGAATCCCAACCCGGCTCTTTCTGATAGGCTCACAGTCAAGAGACGCTGGTGATCATCGCAAAGACACACCATAAAATGTTTTAAATGCAATGAACTGTATGTTGAAGCATTTTATGGTGTGTTTTTGTATTATTTTATGAAAAAGAGAGGAACTTATATGGCTACCGACACCATGGCCATGACGTTCATGCGGTGGAACCTTCCACCAATGGGTTCGATGTATTCCGCTTTTTCCGGCAGGAGTGCAGAGGAAACACAGGGGAAATATGTCTCGTTCCAGAATTACCATCTAATCAACATCTCAACATGCCCAACGGGTCCCTGTGGCTACGAAAAAGCGACAATGTTCATGGAGGCATATGAGCAATTAAGCAAGAAGCGTCGCGATATGGCGTTTGAATGGAGCGACAAGGATCAGCCCAACGATTCGATGGGAGCATTGAATATCTGCATACAGCAAAGTTTGCCTGTCTTTGGCTACAATGGAGCTTTCTGGGACACCGATCCGGACGTGCTATATATCACAATGATCCAGTTAGAGGCCAGCAAGCGGTGCCCACCTCTGGATGAAATGAAAAAGGTCATATGCGGGAATATCCAATTTGAGGATAAGCTATCCTTGTATTACACCACTGACTACTGCGATTTGGTGCTGTTTGGCCGGGATATTCCATGCGGAGTGTATCAAAAGGCTCTTTGGTCGCTTATTTTTGACACTGGCAATTCCATACGCGATACAATAACTTTTTCCTGCTTTTCCCTACACCATTATCTGGAACGTCTTGAGGCGATTCGCCATACTGAAAAAGATGAACTTTCCCGCCTCTTGAAGCAGACTGGAGATATCAGTATTTCTGTTGATGTCAGCATTAAAAACGAGAGTGTATGGAGAACGCTGGCAAATAACATTAAAAAGATACGTTCAGCTGTTATCAACCAGATTTCCGGAAGGAATGATGTCCGAATCAGCTTTTCGGAAATTACAGAGCCGCAGGTATTCTATATACTCAACGCCCTTGATTTGGCCTGTGAAAAAGGTGGGATCGATATTTATGAGGTTATCCCGCAGTTCGCAATGGAGGAAAGCGTAAAACATCCAAATGAGTCCCCCATGCGGAATAACCCAAAGCTCCTGGTTGCATTGGACAAACTCCATGCCGAGTTTCTCAATGCTGCCGACAAGTTCTATAAAAACAGGCCAAATGACGATAAGGGATTTCACCAACAAATCGTTTTTTCGGCAGAGGTCTTCCGTGCGCTTTACTCTCTGAGCAAAAGTGGGTTTGCGGACGAGTTTGTTCTAAGTGTGTTTCCATCCCTTATTGAATATACGCGCCTCTACCGATTTCTTACTGAATCGTGGTTACAACCAGAGCGGCTTTTGGGAGAGGGACATCTCCCAAATAGCAATGAAATTGAGCAATGGAAAAAACGCGAAATTGAACCTATGCTTGAGGACATTCACAGGGAGTATATCCAGTCCCTAAGCACACTCGTCCAGTGTACAATCCATGGTGAGCGCCAGTTCGTCCAAGTTCCGGCACTCAATAGCCCGATATTTGATGTTCCTCCTAAACTTCTGGCTCTCTACTCATACATGGCATATCTAATTACGAACACGCTCAATGATTCAAAAAACCGCTTTTTTTCTTTTATTGTGGTTCCAGATTTTCGCGATGACATATATGTAAGCCAAATTTCAAAATGCATTGAGGGCACGGATGCGGAGACTGGCCACCCGTATAACCTTTTAAAAATCAACCTTAATGAGAGCCTGTTTTACATGCCGATTACGCTCCTGAGTGTGCTATGTCACGAAATAGCCCATCACGTAGGCGGTGCTTCAAGAAAGCGGGATCTTCGTGCGGAGCTTTTCATGCGCATTGTTGCGATGTATATCGTGAGTTATTCTATCCCTACGGTGTAACCGCTCAATAACCTCCCGCCTCCCAAAAGGCCCCCAGGTGTGAGATAATAAGCTCAAAAACTGCAATTGCAGAAAATGAGCAAGCTAAAAAACTCACCAAGGAGGTCAAGAAAAATGACAGACGCATTGGCAGTACGCAGGGAATACCGCCTGCAAGAGTGGGCGAAGATCGTGGCGCGGTGCCGGGA
>CANROF010000005.1 GCA_947632155.1 uncultured Oscillospiraceae bacterium | reverse complement strand
ACCGTGGTTTTTTCCACAAAAAAGCGGGGCCGCGAAAATTCACGTCTCAGCCGACGTGTTTTTTCACAGCCCCTTTTCCGACAAGGGGAACGTGCGGGAAATTTTCGCTGAATTTTGCGAAATTCAGCGAAAACTTCCCTGCTGTCGCCCTGCGCGCCGCCTACGGCGGCACTTGTGCGACAAAAGGGATTTTTTCCAAGGCACATGTCCTTGGAAAAAATATTGAATTGGAGTTTTTTGACAACCTGAAGATAAAAAATTCGCCGCACATACGAACGTATGTGCGGCGATGGCTGCGTGGTCAGTGATTTTTCTTCCCCTCCAAAAGCTCCGTCAGCTCCTCCATCCGCTCCACGGGGAACGGGGGAGAGGAGACGGGCCTCATGGCAAGGCCCATGAGCTTTATACTAATCCCTGATTAAAAACGCCAACCGAGCGGCGAGGATTTTTTGCGTCAGGCGAGGAAGACGGCGCAGAGAATACTGTATGTATTGTCAAGCCGTCTGACGCATCGGGGCCCCCACACGGCCCGCCGTGTGGGGAGAGGAGGAGCCGAGCCTGCGCCTGAGGGCGACCAAAGGGAGCCCGAGGTTAAGCGGCTCGAGCGACGACGAGGCAAAAAAGACCGTCGCGAATTGGAGTTTTTGATTAGGGATTAGTATAAAGGGGTTGTCGTCCGCGGCCACGCGGTTGGAGCTTAACGCCCCGCAGACGCGGCAGCGGTGGATGATGGCCCATTCTCCGCCGCGGCGCACCCAGACGGCTATGGGCTCCATGGTCCCGCCGCAACGGGCGGCCCGGTCGCCGGGCTCGACGTCCAGGTGCTTGCTGGAAAGGCAGTAGGGACAGTGATTCCGGTGCCGCGTCCCAGCGCCCTCCGGCGTCACGAGACGCCCGCAGACCTGGCAGGTGAAGTCCTCAGCGCCGGCGCCGGTCTTACAGCGGTCCTTTTCGAAATTTTGCGTTTTGTTCTCCCTGTTCACGGGAATGACCTCCTGAAGTTTATGATTTCATTCTTCGGAGGCTTGTGATGCCGCGACAAACCTCCCGGTTACGCCGCAAGCACATTCCTACTCATTGTATTCTTCATAAAAAATCTCCTTTTCCGGTGAAATAATCGGGACGCGCGGGGCGCCCCCACAGCCAGTATAGCACCTCCGGCCCGCCTTTTCAATAATAATACGGATTAGACAGCCGCGAAATTGCTCATGTAGGGGCCGACGACCGAAGGAAGTGCCCCTGGGCGGACCACATCGGCCCGCCCCCCCGATTCGCGCCTGTCTTCCGGCAAACGGGATTCGCCTCCCATTCCCTGCGGTCATGGCCCGTACAGCGGGATTGGAGGCTTCCGCATAAAATCTCCGCGGCGGGTTGAAAAATATTCTATGGTGTGGTAAAATAACCTCCAATACGTATGGCCGGGGGTGGTCTGATGATTTCCGAAAAGATGATAAAGATGACCGAGGGCGGCAGCGCCATTCGGGCTATGTTTGAGGAGGGCGCGCGCCTGGCCGCCAAATACGGGCGGGAGAACGTCTACGATTTCTCCCTGGGCAACCCCAATATCCCCTCGCCGGAGAAGGTGCGGGAGTCCATCCTCCGCATCGCCCGGGACACCGACCCCATGGAACTCCACGGCTACATGTCCAACGCCGGCTACCCGGAGGTCCGGGCAGAGGTGGCCGCGTCCCTCAACCGCCGCTTCGGCACGGGCTTTGACGAGAACAACATCATCATGACCGTGGGCGCCGCCGGAGGGCTCAACGTGCTCTTAAAGACGCTCCTGGACCCCGGGGATGAGGTCCTGGTCTTCGCCCCGTACTTTTTGGAGTACGGCAACTATGTCTCCAACTTCGACGGCGTTCTCAGGGCCATCCCCGCCAACATCCCGGGAAATTTCCAGCCCGACGCCGAAGCGCTGAGAAGCTTTGTCACCCCCAAGACCAAGGCACTCATTTTAAATAACCCCAATAACCCCACCGGCGTCATCTACACCGGGGAGACAATAAAGGCCATCGCCGCCGTATTGGAGGAGAAGCAGGCCGAGTACGGCAGCAGCATCTACCTCATCTCCGACGAGCCCTACCGGGAGCTGGCCTACGACGGGAGGGAGGTGCCCTGGCTCACCCGCTATTACCGCAACACGCTGGTGGGCTACTCGTGGTCCAAGTCCCTGTCCCTCCCCGGCGAGCGCATCGGGTATGTGGTCATCCCCTCCGAGTGCGACGACGCCAGGCTCCTTTTTGACGCCGCCGTCATCGCCAACCGGATACTGGGCTTCGTCAACGCCCCCTCTTTACAGCAGAGGCTGGTGGCCCAGTGTCTGGACGAGCAGACGGACGTTGCCGCCTACGACAAAAACCGCAAGGCGCTTTACGGCGGCCTCACAGAGGCCGGATTTGAGTGCGTCTACCCCGACGGGGCTTTCTACATGTGGATGAAGACGCCGGGGGACGACAGGGAATTTTCGGAGCGGGCCAAAAAGCACAACATCCTTGTGGTGCCGGGGCGGAGCTTTGACTGCCCGGGCTATGTGCGCATCGCCTACTGCGTAAGCTATGATATGATCGTGCGTTCCCTCCCGGCCTTCCGGGCCCTGGCGGGGGAATACGGACTGAAAAAATGAGTTTTTGAGGATAATACTATGGAAAACAGTGAAAATACACCGAAAAAAGTGATGCTCTCCGGCATCCAGCCCAGCGGGGACCTGCACCTGGGCAATTACCTGGGGGCCATCAAAAACTGGGCGGACCGGGCGAACGACTATGACTGCTACTACTTCATGGCGGACATGCACACCATCACCGTCCGCCAGAACCCCGCGGACCTGCGCCGCCGGACGCTGGAGCAGCTCGCCCAGTATATCGCCTGCGGGCTTGACCCGGAGCGCAACACCCTGTTCATCCAGTCCCACGTCCACCAGCACGCGGAGCTGGGGTGGGTCCTCAACTGCTACGCCATGTTCGGGGAGCTTTCCCGCATGACCCAGTTCAAGGACAAGTCCGCCAGGCACACCGAGAACGTCAACGGCGGCCTTTTCACCTACCCCTGCCTCATGGCGGCGGACATCCTCCTCTACGAGCCGGACTACGTGCCCGTGGGGGAGGACCAGAAGCAGCACGTGGAGCTTTGCCGGAACATCGTCCAGCGCTTCAACGGCATTTACGGGGACGTGTTCAAAATGCCGGAGCCTTTCATCCCCAAGGCGGGGGCCAGGGTCATGGGCCTCTCCGCGCCGGACGCGAAAATGAGCAAGTCCGTGCCCGAGGGGTGCGTGTTCCTCATGGAGCCCCCGGAGGACATCCGGCGCAAGTTCAAGCGGGCCGTCACCGACTCCGACACGGAGCGCTGCGTCCGCTATGACCCGGAGAATAAGCCCGGCGTCTCCAACCTCATGACCATCTACTCCGCCGTCACAGGCAGGAGCTATGACGAGATCGAGGCGGAGTTTGAGGGGAAGGGCTACGGCGCCTTCAAGCCCGCGGTGGGCGACGCCGTTATCGAGACGCTCCGCCCCATCCGGGAGGAGACGCAGAGACTTTTAAAGGACAGGGCGTATCTGGAGAGCGTCTACCGCGCCGGCGCGGAAAAGGCCTCCCGCGTGGCGGAGAGGACCCTCCGGAAGGTCTATAAAAAGGTGGGCTTCCTGGCCAAATAATGAGGCTTCACAAGGACACGTAGAGATATGGACATACTGAACGAGATCATGAATATAGGCGCCAACGACATTTTGAAGATCGGCCTCTCCCTGGCCGTGGCGCTGGTGGTGTGCTTCGCCATGACGCCGCTGGTGCGCTCCTTCGCCGTGAAGGTGGGCGCGGTGGACGTGCCCAAGGACGGCCGCCGTATGCACGACCACCCCATCCCGCGCCAGGGGGGCCTGGCTATCTTCCTGGGCTTCCTCATGGCGGTGGTGCTCTTCGCCGACCTGGACAGGCAGGTCCAGGGGATACTCCTGGGCTCCGTCATCATCGTCACCATCGGCGCCATCGACGACATCGTGCCCCTGCCGGCGCTTTTTAAATTCGCGGTGCAGATACTGGCCGCCGGCGTGGCCGTGGCCTTCGGCGTGCGATTCGAGTTTATCGCCAACCCGTTTTTCTGGAGCGACGTCCACTATATCAATTTCGGCGCCTGGTCCGTGCCCATCACGATTTTCTGGATCGTGGGCATCACCAACTCCATAAACCTCATTGACGGCCTGGACGGGCTTGCCTGCGGGGTGTCGGCCATATCCTCCATGTCCTTCCTCGTCATCTCCCTGGTGCTGAGGCAGGTGAACGTCGCCGTGCTCCTGGCGGCCATTTTGGGCGCGTGCCTGGGCTTCATCCCCTACAACCTGAACCCCGCCCGAATCTTCATGGGCGACACCGGCGCGCTGCTTTTGGGGTACGTGCTGTCCACCATCTCCGTCATCGGGCTGTTCAAATTTTACGCCATCATCTCCTTTACGGTGCCGCTCCTGGCGCTGGCGCTGCCCATTTTCGACACCTGCTTTGCCATCATAAGGCGCCTTTTGAAGGGCCAGAACCCCATGAGCCCCGACCGGGGGCACTTCCATCACAGGCTCATCGACATGGGCCTTAGCCAGAAGCAGTCCGTGGCGGTGCTCTACTCCATCTCCGCCGTCCTGGGCCTCTCCGCGGTGCTCATCACCACCAGCGGCGAGATGAAGGCCCTTATCCTGGTCTTCGCCTTCTGCGTGGCCATTATCATCGGCATCGCCCTTTTGAAGAGCCACGACGACCGGGTCCACGAAAAGCAGGAAAAGGAAAAGCAGGAGCTTCCGGGCCCCGCCCAGACGCCCCTCCCCCCGGCGGACCCGTCGGAGAGCGCCGACGAGAATCATAATACCGACTGACAGACAAACAGGGAGGTCTTACGCGCCTCCCTGTTTGTCACACGGATTCTTTTCGGTCCTATGAAAAACCGACAGGGCCATGACGGCGAGGATGATGAGAAATTCCTCGTCGCGGCTCTCGGAGTAGAGAAAGAGCAGCATCGCCGCTAAGAAGAGGTCCCCGGCGTCGATGCCCTCCGGCAGCAGCGCCGCGAAATTCCGCGGCGCCTGAAAGCCCGGCCCATGGCGCGGGACCTGACGCGGCGGGGGAGCCTCTTCGCCGGCGCCCCGGGCCTCCGGCGTCTCCGGGGGAGGCGCCGCGGGGCGGGGCGCCGGCCGTCTGCCCGTCTGGCGGTAGTACCACTGGGGCTGGCAGCCTCTACAGTCCGATATCCAGATCACCCCCCAGCTCGCTCATGGCAAGACGGGCTATCCGCGCGATTCGCGCTATTTTCAGCGCCTTGTCCAGGGCCTCCCGGCGCTCCGGCCGGATGTATGGCCTCATGGAGGCCAGAAGCGCGGCCTTGCCGTCGTCCCCGGACTTGAGCTCGCCCATGATCCTGCCAAGTACCCCCAAAAGCTTCGGGCTTATGTCCCCGAGGCCGGGGATGCCCGGCTCCTGGGCCGGCGGCTCCTCCCGGGACTGGGGCCCGGCGGAGCCGGAGAGCTCACGGGCGAGCCCCATGATCTTCTCCATGTCCTTGGGGGAGGACAGTATGGAATTGAGCGCGTCCTCAAACTCGCCCACCGGTATCCCCCCTTACTTCCTGCCCATGAGGGCCTGGAGCTCCCGCATGAATCTGGCGCCGGATTCGGTCTTCATGATGTCGGAGACGGCGTTTTTGACGGCGAGCGTGTCGCCGCGGCGCACCGCGTCCTCGAAGCCGCCGCGCTCCAGCAGGGAACGGACCCTCTCGCCGTCGGCGGAGGCCGCCAGCCGCTGAAGATCGTCCTTTTTCCGGGAGATCTCTTTTCCCCCGTCGCCGGCAAGAAATTTATCCGCCGCGTTTTTCAAATCGCTCTGCATAAGCATCCCTCCGTTCATCAACCCAGTATATTCGGGAGGGATGGGGAAGGTGACTATGAAGATACTGGTCTTTTCGGACTCCCACAGAAGCATATCGCCCATGGAGACGGCCGTCCTTGACGAGAAGCCGGACTACATCTTCCACCTGGGGGACCTGGAGACGGACGCCGACGAGCTCCGGCGCCGCTTTCCCAATATCCCCGTGGCCAGCGTCGCCGGGAACTGCGACTTCGGCAGAGCGGGGGAGAGGTATCTCTTCTTCGAGCTCCGGGGGAAGAAGTTTTTCCTGACCCACGGCCATTTTTACGGCGTGAAGCTCAGCCTCGACAGCCTTGTCAACACGGCCCTGGCCGCCGGCGCCGACGCCGTCCTCTTCGGCCACACCCACAGCCCGTATTACGCCGAGGTCCAGGGGATGCTGGTCATAAACCCCGGCACCGTCGGCATGTCCCGCCGGACCTACGGCGTCCTCACCCTGGCGGACGGGGAGATGCGGTATGAGGGGAAGAGCGTAAGGTAGGGGCGGCTTATCCGAAGAACACGTGTCCGCCGATCTGGGTGATCACCGGGCGGTTTTCGCCGGCCCAGCAGGTGTCCGCCACGTAATCCGCGGCGAAATACAGGCTCTCGCCCACCACGTCGGCGCCCTCCAGCGCCAGCTTGGCGGCGATGACGCTCTCACGGGAGGGCTCGTTGTAGATCGCCCCGGTGTAGGCCGGGGTGAACTGTATCCCGAAACGGCAGTCGAAGATGACGGCCTTGACGCTGTCCGGGAACTCGGGACAGCCGACGCGGTTCAGCACCACGTTCCCCACGGCGATCATCCCCACGAAGGGCTCCGCGCCGGCCTCCGCCTCGATGATTCGGGCCATCCAATACAGGTCCTCGCCGTCGTAAAAGCTCTCCCCGTCCTCCGGCGGCGTCCCGGCGGCGGTGAAGCTTACGCCGGTCTTATCGGGCCCGTATGTAAGGCCCGCGCCGAAAGCCCACGCCAGGGCACCCGCCGGGACGTAGGAAACGCCGGAGCGCACCCGGAAGCCCCCCGGGACGTAGAGATACCTGCCGTTGGCCTCCAGCCAGCACCCGCACAGGGGCACATAGAGCCGCAGGCCCTCCGCCGTGACGGAGGCGGAATTGTCCGTGCCGTCCCAGGTGACCCGGGTGGCGCCCAGCGCGTCGGAGACGGCCCTCAGGGGCACCATGACCTCGCCGCCGCGGACAAAGCCGGTCTGGGAGAGCTCCCGGCCGTCCACCAGGACGCTTACGCCGGCACTTTCGCCGTCGCACCCGGCGGTGGCGGGGAATACGCACATCGCCGTCAGCACACACGCCGCCAGAATGAATAGAAAACACTTTCTGCCCATATGCTGTTCCTCCTTAAACGGTATATATGGCCGTATTTTATACCGTTTGCCGGGCGAAACGCGGCGAATTATGGTTTACATAAATAGTTTTACGTAAACATGCCCCGAAAATCACATTTTTCGGATCATTTCCCGCCTCAGACGCAGGATGATCCGCTTTTCAAGGCGGCTTATGTAGGACTGGGAGATGCCCAGCTTATCCGCCACCTCCTTCTGCGTGAGCTCCCGGACGCCGCCCAGGCCGAAGCGCATGGAGATGATGGTCTTTTCCCGGTCGGAGAGCCGCCCCAGGGCCTCCCGCAGGAGCTGCCGGTCCACGTCGTCCTCGATGGGGCGCATGACCATGTCGTTGTCCGTGCCCAGAATGTCGGAAAGCAGCAGCTCGTTCCCGTCCCAGTCGGTGTTCAGCGGCTCGGAGAGGGAGACTTCGGACTTTTGCTGCGCGACCTTGCGCAGGTACATCAGGATCTCGTTTTCGATGCAGCGGCTGGCGTAGGTGGCCAGCTTTATGTTTTTCGCCCGGTTAAAGGTGCTGATGGCCTTGATAAGGCCGATGGTGCCGATGCTGATCAGGTCCTCAAGGTTGATGCCCGTGTTCTCAAAGCGCCGGGCGATGTACACCACCAGCCGCAGATTGTGCTCGATGAGGCTCCTCCGGGCGGCGTCCGAGCCCTCCTCCAGCTCCGCCAGTACCGCCGCCTCCTCGTCCCGGGTCAGGGGCGGGGGCAGGGTGTCGCTGCCGCCCACGTAGTATATCCCCTCCGGCGGGAAGAGCTTCGCAAGGAGCCGGTAGAGAAGCGAGCGGACGGAATGAATGCTGATTTCCATAGTATACCTCCAAACATGACAAATAAGCGTATTCGGCTAAATACCCAGGATAGCGGAGTATCCCGTCCCGGCGCCCAGGCCCCGGGGCTCCAGGGCCACAAGGCCGGCGATCTCCCGGCGGCCCTGCCGGAGGCCCTGGGGCCGGAAGGCCAGCAAAAGCCCGTCCTTCACGCCCACGGCCCGGTAGGGGACGAGAAAGAACGAGTAGACCCCCGCCGCGTTGAGCCGCTTCAGGGCCGCCACGGGGTCGGGCTCGGAGAGCAGAATGTCCCGCACGGGGCCGTCAAAGAGCCCGGAGAGGCTTTCCGTCGAGCAGACCGTCACCGGCAGGCCCGACATGGGCTCCGTAAGGCCGTTGCCGGTGTCCAGAAGCGCCGGGATGACGGCCTTTTTGCCGTTGTGCAGCACCGTAAGGCTGGTCAGCGTCCCGGCCACCCGCCGCCGGGCCACGGAGCGGAAGGCCGCGGAGAAGAGAAGATAAAACCCCGCGAAGGCCAGCAGCAGCGAGGTAAAGCTGACCCGCCCCAGATACGCCCCCCGCGCCCCGTCGCCGCGTATCATGGCGGCGGCCATGACGGCCCCGGCGAAGGCCGCGGACACGCCGAAGAACACAAGGCACACCCGGAGAAATTTTTCGGTCCCCCCGAACACCACCAGCGACATCAGCACCCCCACGGCTATTTTCATGGCCCAGCCGTTTAAAAAACCGCCCGGCGGCATGGCCGCCAGCACCGCGTAGACCCCGCCCAGCACCGCCGCCGCCAGCACCCGGAGCCTCCCCGCCGCCGCGCCGGAGAGCTTGGCCGTGGCGATGAGCAGTATGTAATCGACGATGAGATTTTCAAGAAAGATCGCGTCTGCGTAGATCACGTACACGTTCCGCACCCCCTCAGACAAGATTATATATGACGTGTCCCGAAAAAGAGGTCGAAGAGGAAAAGTCCAGCCTGTCGAAAAAGCCCTGACGGGCTTTTCCGACAAGGGGAACGTGCGGGAAATTTTCGCTGAATTTTGCGAAATTCAGCGAAAACTTCCCTGCTGTCGCCCTGCGCGCACGCCCGAAGGGCGCACGCTTGTGCGACAAAAGGAGTTTTTTCCCAAGGCACATGTCCTTGGAAAAAATATTGAAATTGAGTTTTTTGACAACCTGAGGAAAAGACGAAAAAAGGGAAAATTTTTAAATCATACCTCTATCTTTTTTGCGTGTATCGTGATATAATGTAGCTTGTTAAATAAGGACTGCCCGCGGCCGGGACGAAAACGCATCCCGGCGGGAGAAAGGAGAGCCGTGGTATGATATTTTTCTGGATAGCGGCCACCGTGGCGCTGATCGCCCTGGAGGCGGCGACGGTGGGGCTCGTCTCCATCTGGTTTGCCATCGGCGCGGCGGCCGCCCTCATTGCGGCGGCGCTGAACGCCCGCTTCTGGGTGCAGATCGTGGTGTTCATCGGCGTCAGCGGCGTCGTGCTGGCCATCCTGCGCCCCGTGGCCAGGAGGCTTTTGAAGGTCCGGCCCCGGCCCACCAACGCCGACAAGGTCCTGGGGACCATCTGCGCCGTCACGGAGGACATCGACAACATAACCGGTACCGGCGCAGTCTCCGCCGCCGGGAAGGAGTGGACCGCCAGGAGCCTCACCGGCGTCAACATCCCCGCCGGGGAGTATGTGCGCGTCACGTCCATCCAGGGCGTGAAGCTCATCGTTGAGAAGGTCCCGGCAGCCGCCGGCACAGGCGCTTAAACCGCTGGCGCGGTAAAATATCCATAACATCCAAAATTTTTCAAAACGGAGGTAGAAACATGGGACCCCTTGAATTCGTACTCATCGCCATCGTACTCATCGTCATCGTCATTATCGCCCGGAACATCCGGGTGGTCCAGCAGGCCAAGGCGTATGTGGTGGAGCGCCTGGGCGCCTACAGTACCACCTGGGGCGTGGGCCTGCACTTCAAGGTCCCCTTTATCGAGCGGGTGGCCAAGATCGTCTCCCTGAAGGAGCAGGTGGCGGACTTCCCGCCCCAGCCCGTTATCACCAAGGATAACGTCACCATGCAGATCGACACCGTGGTCTACTTCGAGATCACCGACCCCAAGCTCTACACCTACGGAATCGAAAACCCCATGACCGCCATCGAGAACCTCTCCGCCACCACGCTCCGCAATATCATCGGCGATCTGGAGCTGGACCAGTGCCTGACCTCCCGCGACATCATCAACTCCAAGATGCGCTCCATCCTGGACGTGGCCACGGACCCCTGGGGCATCAAGGTCAACCGGGTGGAGCTGAAGAACATCCTGCCTCCCAAGGAGATCCAGAACGCCATGGAGAAGCAGATGAAGGCAGAGCGCGAGCGCCGCGAGGCCATTTTGAAGGCCGAGGGCGAAAAGCGCGCCGCCATCCTCTCCGCCGAGGGCGAGAAGGAGTCCGCCATCCTCCGGGCCGACGCCAAGAAGCAGGCGGCCATTTTGGAGGCCGAGGGCCGCGCCGAGGCCATCATCAAGGTCCAGCAGGCCACCGCCGAGGGCCTGAAGCTCTTAAACGAGGCCAGCCCCACCGACGCCGTCATCAGGATCCGCGCCCTGGAGGCCTTCGCCGCCGCCGCCAACGGCCAGGCCACCAAGATCATCATCCCCTCCGAGATCCAGGGCCTCGCCGGCCTCGCCGAGGGCATCGTGGAGAGCGTAAAGAGCAAGAAATAAGCAGACAATATATGATATATGCGGACCGCCCGGGCATCGCCCGGGCGGTCCGCGTCTTCGTTTTCCGGCAATTTTCCAAGTACACCGTCTTTCCAATTCGCGTCTGCTTTCCATTCAACGGAATACAGCAATGATTCCGGGAACGGGCCGGCACGGTGTACGGCGGGTATGGTGGGTTTTCGCGTTGATTTTGGAGTTATCCGTAATCGTGACAGGGGCCGCCAAGAGATTCCGCCCCTACGAAATATCCTGACCCTTCAATCCCCCCCGAACATAAAATTGCCCCCGGCCGGGCACATTTGCCCGGGCGGGGGTTGCGGCATTAAAACAATCATCTACGCTTCGACAAATACAGCACAAGCTCGTCGTCGTTGCGGCAGTCGCTGTAGGGCTCGCAGACCTGGTCCCTGTACCAGACGCCGCTGCCGTCGGGGATGTAGCCGCGCTTGACATACATCCTCTGGGCGCTGCCGTATCCGCTGTGGAGGCCCACGCCCAGGTAGATCTCGTCCGAATAAGAGAACGCGATCTCTTCGGCGACATCCATGAGCTTGCCGCCGATGCCTCTGCGCCTGTATTTCTCCAGGACGCCGAAGTCCACGATCTCCGCGCAGCCACGGTTTGCAAAGGCGCCGCTCTTGGCGTCGGGGTAGACGTTGATATACCCGGCGACGTTCCCATTCCATTCGGCGGCCAGCGCCACGGCCTTGCCCTCGGCCTGGTGCCGCAGCCGCATTTCGTATTTGTCAATCGTCGCGTCCCACCCCTGGGCGATCTCCTCGTCCGTAAGGACCCGGGCGTCGCTCCGCCTGAGGTCCCGGATGACGATGCCGTCTTTATCATAATAGACCATGCTGTGTATCTCCTTTGAAAACCCGCCCCGGCAATTTTGGGATTGCCGGGGCGGGTCGTTAATTTATCCAAAGACCTTATTTCACTCTCATAAACGCGCAGCAGCCCATATCGTCGGCTTTGAAAAATCCGAGGGAGCGATAAAAGGAGACGGTTTTGGGGGTGTTGTCTGTCATCAGCTCCATTTGGTAGACGTCGGGATAACGGTCCATGACCTCCCGGAGGAGCCGCGTCCCTATCCCTTGGCGCTGATATTCAGGAAAGACCAAAATATCCTGAATAAAAACCACTGAGCATTTCGGGGTCCTTCGTATAATTTGTCCAGCCGGCGCTTGTGTAAAGCCGGAGTATCGTATCAAAATCGAAAGCGTTCAACTCACGTATCGTCATAGGGCTGTTTTCCTCTGATAAACGCCGGTATGTCCGGAAAGACGGGTATACTTACTCCGTAAAGTGTACGTGATTATTGATGTGGTCCTCACAGAAGCAGTGGTAGCCCTGGCATTTGGAGCAGTAGCGGAACTCCAGCTCCGGGTTTGAGACGTCCGTGCGGCCGCAGACGGAGCACTTGTGGCGGTAGCCCTGGAGCTTTTCCTCGTTCTTCACCTGATGGATGGCGGAGCGGAACTGGCTGCGGCGGCGGGCGTAGCCCCGGTCGCGGCGGAAGTTGAGCTTCAAATTCCCCGAGCAGAAGATGAAGAAGTTGAGGATCGCCACCAGCGGCAGGAGATTCAGGGGGAAGAGGGACATCTGGGTGAGGATGGAGACGCCGAAGAACACCGCGTCCAGCAGCGCCAGCCACTTCATCTTCACGGGGATGAAGAAGAAGAGCAGCACCTGGGCGTCGGGCCAGATGGAGGCGAAGGCGAAGAACATGCTGAGATTGAGATAGGTGGCGTTCATGACGCTGCCCACAGCCACACCGGTGAGGGACCCCAGGCTCGGCCGGAGGACGAAGTACATGACAAAGCCGAAGACGATGTTGAACAGGACTCCGAAGAGGTAATAGATGGTGAATCTCCCGGTGCCCCACTGGCGCTCTAAGGACGAGCCGATGAAGTAGTAAAAATAGAGGGAGATGAGCTCCAGAAAGATGTTGCTGTCCGTGGGCATGAAGAGGTAGGTCACAAGCCGCCAGACCTGCCCCCGGAGGATGAGGCCAGGATCGAACCAGATGTAGCTGAGGAGCGTCCCCGTGGTGTCCATGAGCCCCAGGAGGAATATGGCCCCGGAGCCCGCCACCAGCCAGATCATCAGATTCCTGATGCCGAAATGCGGGTGCTTGTAGCAAAAGCGCGTAACGGCGCGGTCAATGGCTTTCAAATCGTATCACCTCAGCGTAATTATATCCCTAACCGCGGGAAAAGTCCACATGCCAACGGCAAACATTTTGTAAATTTTGCCGCGGGAGGGGTATGATATATGTGTTTTTATAAATTTTTCAAAAAAGTCGTAAATATATGTGGCGCAATTCGACAATATGTGCTACAATATACTGTATTATCCTGTGCCTTCACAAGGGGGAGAATTATGGCAAGCAGAATTTTCACATCAGAATCGGTCACCGAGGGGCATCCCGACAAGATTTGCGACCAGATCTCCGACGCGGTGCTGGACTCCATCCTCGCCGAGGACAAGTCCGCCCGTGTGGCGTGCGAGACGATATGCACCACCGGAATGGTGCTGGTGATGGGCGAGATCACCACCGAGTGCTACGCCGACATACCCGCCATCGCCCGGGAGACGATAAAGAAGATCGGCTACGACAGGCCCGAGTACGGCTTTGACGGCAACTCCTGCGCCGTGCTCACCAGCATCGACGAGCAGTCGCCGGACATCGCACGTGGCGTCAACTCCGCCTACGACGACGCCGACGACGAGGGCGCCGGGGACCAGGGCATGATGTTCGGCTACGCCTGCGACGAGACGCCGGAGCTGATGCCCGCGCCCATCTCCATGGCCCACAAGCTCTCGCGGCGGCTGGCCCAGGTCCGGAAAACCGGGGAGCTGCCCTTCCTGCGGCCCGACGGCAAGACCCAGGTGACGGTGAAATACGACGGCGACGGCCATGTGGAGTGCTGCCCGGCCATCGTTGTATCCTCCCAGCACTCCCCGGAGATCGAGATCGGCAGGCTCCGGGAGGCCATTGTCGAGACGGTCATAAAGCCCGTCATCCCGGCGAAATTCATCACCTCCGACACAAAGCTCTACGTCAACCCCACCGGCAGATTCGTGGTGGGCGGCCCCTGCGGGGATTCCGGCCTTACGGGCAGGAAGATCATCGTGGACACCTACGGCGGCGTGGGCGGACACGGCGGCGGGTGCTTCTCCGGGAAGGACCCCAGCAAGGTGGACCGCTCCGGGGCGTATATGGCCCGGTATATCGCCAAGAACATCGTGGGCGCGGGCCTTGCCCGTCGCTGCCAGATCGAGCTGGCCTACGCCATCGGCGTGGCGCGGCCTGTCAGCGTCCACATCGACACCTTCGGCACCGGCGTCATGGCCGATGAGCGGCTGTCCGCCGTCGTCCGGGAGTGCTTCGATATGCGCCCCGCCAGAATTATTGAAAAATTGGGCCTTCTGGCCCCCATCTACCTCCAGACCGCGGCCTACGGCCACTTCGGCAGGACCGACGTGGACCTGCCGTGGGAGAGGCTGGACATGACCGGGAAGCTCCGGGAGTACAAATAAGCGATGGACGACAGGAGAAAGCCGTATCCCAAAAGGGAAAGGCCCTCCCCGGGCCGGGACAGCCGTCCCCCGCGCCGGGACAGCCCGGAGGAGGAGCCGGAGCAGAGCTGTCTGGAGGGCCGCAACGCCGTCACCGAGGCGCTGCGGGCCGGGAGGACACTCAACAAGCTCTTCGTGGCCTCCGGGGACACGGACGCCGGCCTACGGCGCATCGTGGCGCAGGCGAGGGACGCCGGAGCGGTGATCGTGGAGGTGGACCGGCGCAAGCTGGACGGCATGAGCGCCACCGGGGCGCACCAGGGCGTCATGGCCCTGGCCGCCGTGAAGGACTACTGCACCGTCCGGGACATCCTGGACAGGGCCCGGGATGCGGGCGAGGCGCCGCTCATCATCGTATGCGACGAGGTGTCCGACGGCCATAATTTGGGGGCCATCATCCGCACCGGCGAGTGCGCCGGGGCCCACGGGGTGATCATCCCCAAGAGAAGAAGCGCCTCCCTCACCGCGGTGGTGTCCAAGACCTCCGCGGGGGCGGTGGAGTATATGCCCGTGGCCCGGGTCCCCAACCTGGCCGCGGCCATCCGGGAGCTGAAGGACGCCGGCGTGTGGGTCTACGGCACCGCCGCCAACGCGGAAAAGAGCGTTTTCGACGCCGACCTCACCGGGCCCATGGCCCTGGTCATCGGCTCCGAGGGCGAGGGGATGCGGCGGCTCGTCGCCGAAAACTGCGATTTCACCCTCTCCATCCCCATGCGCGGCCATATCTCCTCTCTCAACGCCTCCGCCAGCGCGGCCATCGTCCTCTACGAGGCCGTAAGGCAGAGGAACCTCAAATAAGCGAATAGATCCCGATTTTCCCCGGCGGCATGCGCGCCGGAAAAAACCCGCACATTCCCCTTATCGAAAAAGCCGCCGGCTTTTCCGATAAAGGCTGACGGAGGTCGTTTTATGGCAGACGATAAGAACATTCTTGATGACCTGGACCGGGAGCTCAGCGCCGGCTACGACGGCGAGGACGGCTTCTCCTTGGAGTCCATCCTTGCCGAGTACAAGGGCAGCGCCTTTATGGACGGCGACAAACGCACGCCCTCCGACGAGCTCCAGCGCAGGACCGACGAGATACTGCGCGAGGTCCGGGGCGGCGCCCCCGCCGGGCGGACGCCGGAGCCTGAGCCCGGCCCCGCGCCGGAGCCGGAGCCCGCGCCGGAGCCCGGACCGGAGCCCGAGCCGGTCTACGAGGACGAGCCGAGGCCCCGCCGGGGCCTCTTCGGCCGCCGCCGCGCCCATGAGGACCCGGAGCCGGAGGCCGGCGAGCCGGAGGAGGCGGAGCCGGAATACCCAGAGCCCCGGGAGGAGCCCCGCCGCCGTCCCCGCCGCCACGCCTTCCCCTCCAGGAACATGGAGGCCCCGCCGGAGCCGGCCTACGAGGACGCGCCGGAGATCGACCTCTCCGTTTTCGACGAGCCGGAGGAGCCGGAGCCTGTCAGGGAGAAAAAAGCCCCCAAAACCGACGATTTTTACGATTCCCTCATCCGCGACGAGCCTTTGGCGCCGCCGGAGGAGCCGGAAAAACCGGAAAAAGAGGACGATTCGGATATGAAGATCGCCGGCCGCGGCTTTGACGGCTACGCCGGAGACGTCCGGGATACCTGGGACGACGGGGAAGAGGAGGAGGCGGGGGACAGCCGCCGCCGGGGCCTCTTCGGCAGGCTCTTCGGCCGCCGGGACGAGTCCGCGGAGGACGCGGAGGACGGCGGCTATGATGAGGACGATTACGACAGCGGCGACAGCGGCGAACAGGACGACCGACACCGCAACGACGGCGTCATCGACCTGGGACCGGAGCCGGATATGCGGGAGGAGGCACAGCGCTTCGCCTCCCGGGTGCCGTCCCTGCGCTTTCGGATACTGGGCGCCACGGTGACGGCGGCCATAGCGGTGGTCTTTACGTTCCTCTTCGCCCGGGGCTCCGCGCCCTTCGGCGTGGAGCGGGCCGCCACGGCCACGGGGGTGCTGATGATTTTGGAGCTTGTCGTCATGTGCCTGGGGCTGGACGTGCTGATCCGGGGCTTTGAGGACATCCTGGCCTTGTCCCCGGGGGCCGAGACGCTGGTGTTGGTTTCCTGCGCCGTCTCGGTATTGGACGGCTTTGAGATGCTGCTCACCGGCAGCTTCGACCGGGGCCTGCCCCTGGCGGCGGTGTCGGCGGTGTCGCTCCTGGGCGCCATGTGCGCCAGAAAGTCCATCTACATGGCCTACACCGACTCCCTGAGGACGGCGGTGGCCACGGGCTCCTCCAGCGGCGTCACCGAGGACATGACCAGCATGGAGGACCGGCGGATACTGAAAAAGGTGGCCGCAGTCAGGACCGGCTTCTACGCAAAGCTGGCCGCCCCCGATGCCGGGGAGAGCCTCTATGACGACCTGGCGCCGCTTTTGGTGATCACCTCCTTTGTGCTGGCGTTTATCTCCACCGTGGCCCACGGCGCGCCGGGGGCCTTCACCCACAGCTTCTCCATCATGACCGCCGTTTCCGCGGCCTTCCCGGTGGCGTCGCTCTTCGCGCTGCCCTTTAAGTACGCGGCCTCGGCCCTCCGAAAGGCCGGCAGCGCCATCGGCGGCTACGCGGGCGCCGCGGACATCTACGACTCCGACGGCGCGCTCATCACCGATAACGACATCTTCCCCGTGGGCTCCGTCTCCCTGAGCGGCGTGAAGATCTTCGAGGGCGCGGACCCCAGGCGCGTCCTGGCGGACACGGCATCCCTGGTAATCGCCTCCGACTCCGGCCTTGCCAGAGTCTTTGACGAGCTGCTGCGGGACCAGAATCTGAGCCGCACGCGCATCGACGACTTCGCCTGCTACGACGGCGGCGGCATCGGCGGCGTCATTGACGGCCAGCGGGTCTTAGTGGGCACCGGGGCCTTCATGAGCCTCATGGGCCTTCGCGTGCCGGACGGCATCAACACCACCAGCAGCGTCTTTTCCGCCATAAACGACGAGCTGGCGGGGGTGTTCTCCCTGGAATATATCCCCTCCAACTCCGTGCAGACGGCCCTGGTGGCGCTGCTCAACACAAATACGAATATCCTCATGGCGGTCCGGGACTTCAACGTCACCCCCAACACGGTGAAGCAGAAATTCAAAGTCTCCATGGACGGCGTGGAGTACCTGCCCATCGAGACGGCCTACTCCCTCAGCCAGAACGTGCTGGAGCAGGGGAGCCTGGTATCCGCCATCCTCGCCCGCGGGGGCCTGGCGCCCTTCGCCGAGGTCATCACCCGCGGGAGGCTCCTGAAGCTCATAACCGGCCTCAATACCTGCGTCACCGCGGTGGGAACGGCCCTGGCGATGGTGATCATGTTCTTCCTTTGCTGGACCGGCGCTTTCGCCTCGGCCAGCGCCGTGAATATCTTCCTTTTCATGTCCGTTATCGGCCTTGCGGTTTACATAATGAGCCAGGCCACACGGAAAAAGATGAAGTGACGCTGCGGCGGGATAAAAAATTGAAAAAATCACCATAAAAACAGCAAAAAAATATTGTCTTTTCGGTCAATTCGATTTATAATAATGTCATCTATGGGCCCGCGGGGCCTCGCGAGCTGTTCCGCGGCCAATCAACAACATCAAGAGAGGATCATTGATTTATGGGCTACGCTGCTGAAAAAATCCGCAATATCGCGCTCCTTGGCCACGGCGGGAGCGGCAAGACGACCCTGGCTGAGAGCATGCTCTTTGTCTCCGGCGCCATCACGCGCCAGGGCACCGTAGGCGCCGGCAACACCGTCTCCGACTACGACGCCGAGGAGCAGAAGCGCCAGACAAGCATCTCCGCCGCCACCATGTTCGCGGAGTTCAAGGGCCACAAGATAAACATTATCGACACCCCGGGCTACTTCGACTTCGTGGGCGAGGTCTTTGAGGCCCTGCGCGTGGCCGACACCGCCGTCATCTGCATCTCCGCCAAGGACCAGATGAACGTGGGCGCGGAGAAGGCCTGGAAATATGTGAATGACCGGGGCCTGCCCAGGGCCGTCTATGTATCCAAGGTGGACGAGGAGCACGCAAACTTCGAGAAGGCCTTCGACACCATCCGCGGCGCTTTCGGCTCCTCCGTCTGCGCCCTCACCGAGCCCATCATGGAGGGCGAGAAGGTCGTGGGCATCGTGGACGTCCTGAAGAAAAAGGCCTACAAATTCGTGGGCGGCAAGCGCCAGGAGACGGCCATGCCCGCGGAGCTTCAGGGCAAGGTGGAGGAGCACTACGCGGAGCTCGTGGAGAACGCCGCCGGCACCAGCGAGGAGCTGATGGAGAAGTACTTTGAGGAGGGCGACCTCTCCGAGCAGGAGGTCAACGAGGCCCTGGGCATCGGCATCGCGGAGGGCGAGATCTGCCCCGTGTTCTTCGGCAGCGCCGCCACCGGCCTTGGCACCGAGGTCTTCATGGACAGCGTCCTCAGCCTCTTCCCGGCCCCCCGGGAGGGCGGCGAGCCCGTGGACGGCTCCGCCCCCACGAAGCTCATCATCTACAAGACCATCTCCGACCAGTTCGGCAAGTTCAGCCTCTTCAAGGTCGTCTCCGGCAGGCTCACCGCCGATATGACCCTTGTGAACGCCCGCAGCGGCTCCCAGGAGAAGCTGGGCCACATCTACACCATGCGCGGCAAGCAGAACATCGAGGTCACCGAGCTCTGCCCCGGCGACATCGGCGCCGTCTCCAAGCTCAGTGACACCAAGACCGGCGATACGCTCTGCGACCCCAAGGCCGTTGAGGCCGTCCCCGGCATCGAATTCCCGGCCCCCTGCTACTCCATGGCCATCCGTCCCAAGACCAAGGGCCAGGAGGACAAGGTGGCCCAGGGCCTGGCGAGACTGCGGGAGGAGGACGTCACCTTCACCGTCCAGAACAACGCCGAGACGCACCAGATGGTGCTCTCCGGCGCCGGCGATATGCAGCTTGACGTCCTGTGCTCCAAGCTCAAGAACAAATTCGGCGTGGAGGTGGAGCTCCTGCCCACCAAGGTGCCCTACCGCGAGAAGATCCGCAAAAAGATCGAGGCCCACGGCCGCCACAAGAAGCAGTCCGGCGGACACGGCCAGTTCGGCGACGTCTGGATCCGCTTCGAGCCCCAGGAGGAGAGCGAGGACCTCATCTTCGCCGAGGAGGTCTTCGGCGGCGCGGTGCCCAAGAACTTCTTCCCCGCCGTTGAAAAGGGCCTGCGGGACTCCGTTGGCCGCGGCGTCCTGGCCGGATACCCCATGGTCTACCTGAAGGCCACGCTGTACGATGGCTCCTATCACCCCGTGGACTCCTCCGAAATGGCCTTCAAGACTGCCGCGAACCTGGCCTTCAAGGAGCTGGTGAACGCAAGTCCGGTGCTCTTAGAGCCCATCGGACTTCTGAAGGTCACCATCCCCGACGCCAACATGGGCGACATCATGTCCGACCTCTCCAAGCGCCGCGGCAGCCCCATGGGCATGAGCGTGGAGAACGGTATGCAGGTGGTGGAGGCCGAGGTCCCCATGGCCGAGATGGGCTCCTACGCCATCGACCTTCGCTCCATGACCCAGGGCAGAGGCTCCTTTACTTTCGAATTCGTCCGCTACGACGAGGCCCCGCTGAACGTCCAGCAGAAGGTCATCGAGGAGGCCAAGGCCGACGCCGACGCCGAGTAATTTCCATACGCCCCCAGATCCGCCCGGTCCCCGGGCGGATTTTTTATAAATCCATGTTGATATTTTATCACTATTATGATAAAATGATTGTAAGGAGGTGAGAACATGACGAATATAAGACCGGTATCCGACCTGAGAAACAACTTCGCGGAGATCTCCCGCCTCGTCCACGAAACCGACGAGCCCGTGTACCTGACAAAGAACGGCTACGGGGATATGGTGGTGATGAGCATCAGCAATTTTGATAAACTCATGCAGGGTACTGATATTTATCTGAAGCTCAGGGAGGCCGAGATCGAGGAGGCCAACGGCGCGAAGTGGTATTCCTGGGACGAGGTCAATGAGAGCGTAGATCAAATCATTTCTGAGGCGGAGAAGAATGTATAAGATCGTCATATTAAAGACCGCCCGGGAGAGCCTTGAGAAAATCATCTGCTATTTGGCGCTGGAGCTGAAAAATCCCGTCGCGGCCAGAGAGCTGCAAGTAAAATTGAATGAGGGCATGAAAAGGATAGCCGCTTTCCCATATTCCTGCCCGGTGCTGGACCTGCCCATGAGGCTGAAGCATGAGTACAGAAAGCTCATTGTCAAGAACTACATGGCGCTCTATTGGATAGACGAGAAAAATACAACCGTCAATGTGGAGCAGATCATGTACGCAAGACGCGATATCGCGCAGTTGACCGAGCAGGAGTAACCTGCGATTCTTAAACCGTCTCCGGCCCGCTTTGCGGGCCGGTTTGACATATCCGGGGAGATATTGTATAATCCGGGTAGACATCCCGCAAGGTGGGAAATGAGGGAGGGCGCGGTATGGAGAGAACGATGGAGCTGAAGATCGCCGGGGAGCCCTATGCCGGGGGCTTTTCCTGCGGCGCCACCATGTGCCGAAGCTCGGCGGAGAGCTTCACCGCCGCGCCGCAGGGCCCGGGAAAAACGGTGTACCGGCGCCCGGACGGGCTTCGCGTCACGGTGAGCGTCAGAAATGCCGGCGGCGCGGAGCGCATCCGGACGGAATTCACCAACGGCAGCGCCGGGGACGTGACGCTGGAGATGCTGGCCTCCGTGGCCCTCAAAAACGTGGCGGCGGATAGGATACACCGCCTCCAGAGCTTCTGGAGCGCGGAGGGGAGGCTCCGCACGGAGACGGTGGAGGAGCTGCACCTGGAGCGCTCCTGGAGCGGCGCCGGGGTGCGGTTTGAGAAATTCGGCAACACCGGCTCCATGCCGGTGAGAAAATATTTCCCCTTTTTGGCGCTGGAAAACTCCAAAACAGGGGAGTTTACCGGGCTTTTGCTGTGCGTGGGCGGCTCCTGGCAGATCGAGATACTCCGCAA
Source organism: uncultured Oscillospiraceae bacterium (assembly GCA_947632155.1). Taxonomy (GTDB): domain Bacteria; phylum Bacillota; class Clostridia; order Oscillospirales; family Oscillospiraceae; genus RUG626. Next base: position 50,767 of record CANROF010000005.1, on the reverse strand, counting down.
GGAGGACGACACCCTCTCCGTCTCCGGCGGCCTGGCCGACGGGGACTTCGGCCAGTGGGAGAAGACCTTGGCGCCCGGCGAGAGCTTCTTGGCGCCGGAGGCCATCCTGGCGGTGGGGAAGAGCCTGGAGGACGTGTGCCACAGGCTGGTCAGCGCCCAGGAGCCGGCGATCTCGCCGGAGGATACCGGCATGGGCGTCGTTTTCAACGAATTCTGCTCCACCTGGAGCAAGCCGGACCTCAAAAAGGTCAAAGAAATGTGCGACGTCCTGGCCGGACGGGGCGTCCGCTATATGGTCATCGACAGCGGCTGGTACGGGCACGACAACTGGTGGGAGTGCGTCGGGGACTGGGAGGTCAACGAAGAGCGCTTCCCCGGCGGCATGAAGCCGGCGGCGGACTACATCCGCTCCAGGGGCATGGTCCCCGGGCTCTGGTTCGAGCCGGAGGCGGTGGGCCCCGGGTGCCGGTACTACAACGACCCCACCCACCTTTTGAAGAAAAACGGCGTCCCCCTCACCGTGGGAGGGCGGCGCTTCTGGGATATGGAGGACCCCTGGGTCCGGGAGTATCTTGGGAAAAAGGTCATCGGCCTTGTGCGGGAGGGCGGCTTCGGTTATGTGAAGATCGACTACAACGACTCCATCGGCGTGGGCGTGGACGGCGCGGAGAGCCGCGGCGAGGGCCTGCGGCGCAAAATTGAGGCGTCCCGGGAGTTTTTCCGCCTCCTGGCCCGGGAGATACCCGGCCTTGTCATCGAAAACTGCTCCAGCGGCGGGCACAGGCTGACCCCGGCCTTCATGGAGCTCTCGTCCCAGGGCAGCTTCTCCGACGCCCACGAGACGCTGGCTATCCCCATCATCGCGGCGAATTTACACCGGGTCGTAAGGCCGGACCAGAGCCAGATCTGGGCGGTGCTCCGGGCCGGGGACAGCGACGACAGGCTCTTTTACACCCTCTGCGCGGCGTTTTTGGGCAGGATGTGCCTCAGCGGCGACGTCTGCGGCCTTGACGCGCACCGGTGGGAGATCGTTGACCGCGCCATCGCCTTTTATAACGGGGCCGCGGAGATCATCAAAAACGGCATGACCGTGCGCCTCACGCGCACGGGCTCCGGCTACAACGACCCCCGCGGCAGCCAGATCGTGGTCCGGGCGTATAAAAATCGCGCCCTCGCCGTGGTCCACCGCTTCCGGGACTCCGCCATGCCGGAGGGCGTCTTGCCGGAAAACGCCCGTATCATCGACTCCTTCGGCAGCGCCCGCGGGGACTTCACCGCCCAGGCGTGGCTTTATGACTTATAAGAAATCTATTTTTTCCGCCTTTTCCGGCGGGAGGGGAGACACACATGTGGTTTGACGAAGCGGTTGTTTATCAGATCTACCCCCTTGGCCTGTGCGGGGCCATGGAGGAGGGCGACGGGGAACACAAGCTCCTGCGGCTTCTCGATTGGGCGGAGCACATAAGGGCCCTGGGCTGTGACACGGTGCTCCTGAATCCGGTTTTCGACTCGGACTACCACGGCTACGACACCCGGGACTACTTTAAGATCGACCGGCGGCTGGGCACGGAGGAGGACCTCAAAAAGGTCTGCGGCGCCTTTCACGCCGCGGGGCTCCGGGTCATGCTGGACGCCGTTTTAAATCACGTGGGCCGGGGCTTCTGGGCCTTCCGGGACCTGCGGGAGCGCAAGTGGGACAGCCCCTACAGGGACTGGTTTTTGGAGGTCAGCTTCGACGGCGACACCGGCTATCATGACGGCTTCTGGTACAAGGGCTGGGAGGGCCACCAGGAGCTGGCGGCGCTGAACCTATGGAACAACGATGTGGTGGAGCACCAGTTCGCCGCCATCCGCTCCTGGGTGGAGCGCTTTGACATCGACGGCCTCCGGCTGGACGTGGCCTACTGCCTGCCCCAGGAGTACCTGCGGCGCCTCCGGGCCTTCACCGACACCTTAAAGCCCGACTTCGTCCTCATGGGCGAGACGCTCCACGGGGACTACAACCGCTGGATGGGGGAGGGCCTGTGCCACTCCGTCACCAATTACGAGTGCTACAAGGGCCTCTGGTCCAGCTTCAACGACATGAACCTCTTTGAGATCGGCCACTCCCTGGCGCGGCAGTTCGGTCCGGAGCCCTGGACGCTCTACAAGGGCCGGCATCTGCTGAGCTTCCTGGACAATCACGATGTGGAGCGCATCGCCACGCGCCTCCGGGACAAAAACGCCCTGCGCCCGGCCTGGGGCCTCCTCTTCGGAATGCCCGGCGTGCCGGCGGTGTACTACGGCAGCGAGTGGGGCATGGAGGGGCGCAAGTCCGACGGCGACGCGGCCCTCCGGCCGGAGCTTTCGCGGCCGGAGGCCAACGCGCTGACGGGATTTATCGCGAAGCTTGCCGCCGCCCGAAAGGCAAGCCGGGCGCTCCAATACGGTACATACAGGAATTTACAGATACAAAATAAGTACCTGGTCTTTGAGCGGGCCGTGGACTCCGAGCGCGTCATCGTGGCCGTCAACGCCTCCCCGGAGCCCCAGTGGGCGCACTTTGACGCCAGGTCCGGCCGGGGCGTGGACCTCATCACCGGCGAGGGCCACGACTTCGGCGGCGGCAGCGAGCTCGCGCCCTACGGCGTAAGGTTCTGGAAAACGGAGTAAAGGCGGGGCCGGACAGAACAAAAGTTTATTCGTTTAGCCAGTAGCGAAAACGGCGGGCTTATGGTATAATATCCGCAGAGCGGATATTATACTTGATTTAACGCCGTTTTTCTCCCCGGCTTCGCCGGGAACCGAAAAACATGGCGAATATACCATCCCCGCTTTGCGGGTATGGTATAATAGGTCCAATCAAAAAAATGCCTTCGGAGGAAAAGCATTATGGAATACAAAACCGACATCGAAATTGCCCAGGCGTCCCGGATGGAGCACATCTCAAAAATCGCGGAGAAGTGCGGGATAGACGAAAAATACGTGGAGCAGTACGGAAATTATAAGGCGAAGATCGACTTGAAGCTGCTCTCCGACAGCGCCGGCAGGCCCAACGGCAAGCTGGTGCTGGTCACCGCCATCACCCCCACCCCCGCCGGGGAGGGAAAGACCACCACCACCGTGGGACTGGGCGACGCCCTGCGCAAAATCGGCAAAAAGTCCGTCATCGCCCTCCGGGAGCCCAGCTTAGGGCCGGTGTTCGGCGTCAAGGGCGGCGCGGCCGGCGGCGGCTACGCCCAGGTGGTGCCCATGGAGGACATCAACCTCCACTTCACCGGGGACTTCCACGCCATCGGCGCGGCCAACAACCTGCTGGCGGCCATGCTGGATAACCACATCTACCAGGGCAACGCCTTAGGGATAGACCCCGCCACCATCACCTGGCGCAGGTGCGTGGATATGAACGACCGGCAGCTCCGCTTCGTGGTGGACGGCCTGGGCGGGCGCGTCAACGGCCGGCCCCGGGAGGACGGCTACGACATCACCGTGGCGTCCGAGATCATGGCGGTGTTCTGCCTCTCCAACGACCTCATGGACTTAAAGCGGCGCCTCGCGTCCATCATCGTGGCCTACACCTACGACGGAAAGCCCGTCACCGCCGGGGACCTGAAGGCCGCCGGCGCCATGACGGCCCTTTTGAAGGACGCTCTGAAGCCCAACCTGGTCCAGACGCTGGAGCACACCCCGGCCTTTGTCCACGGCGGCCCCTTCGCCAACATCGCCCACGGGTGCAACTCCATCGTGGCCACGAAGCTGGCGCTGAAGCTGGGGGACTACTGCGTCACGGAGGCAGGCTTCGGCGCGGACCTGGGCGCGGAGAAGTTTTTGGACATCAAGTGCCGCATGGCGGGCCTGAAGCCCGACGCCGTGGTCATCGTCGCCACCGTCCGGGCCCTCAAGATGCACGGCGGCCTCGATAAGAAGGAGCTGGGGCAGGAGGACCTGGAGGCGCTGAAGCGCGGACTTCCCAACCTCCTCCAGCACGTGGAGAACATTACCCAGGTCTATCACCTCCCCGCCGTCGTGGCCGTCAACCGCTTCCCCACGGACACGGAAAGCGAGCTGAAGCTCGTTGAGGACGAGTGCCGCAAGCTCGGCGTCAACGTGGCCCTCTCCGAGGTCTGGGGCAAGGGCGGCGAGGGCGGTATCGCCTTGGCCCAGGAGGTGGTGCGCCTTTGCGGCGAGCCCAACGACTTCACCTTCTCCTATGAGCTCAACGGGAGCATCCGGGACAAGCTCAACGCCATCGCCCGCCGGATCTACCACGCCGACGGCGTGGAGCTCACCGCCGCCGCCAGGAAGCAGGCCAGGCAGCTCACGGAGCTGGGCTTCGGGAACATGCCCATCTGCATGGCCAAGACCCAGTACAGCTTTTCCGACGACCCGAAGCTCCTGGGCGCGCCAAAGGGCTTCAACATCACCGTCCGCAACCTCAAAGTCTCCGCCGGAGCCGGGTTTATCGTGGCCCTCACCGGCGAGGTGATGACAATGCCGGGCCTTCCCAAGGTCCCCGCGGCGGAGAAGATCGACGTGGACGAGGCGGGCGTGATTTCAGGGCTCTTTTAATGGGGAGAATTTTCAATGGAAAACTCCATGCGTGAAGAATCCTTAAATACATTTACCGCCGCTCTCGCCTCCCGGGCCCCCGTGCCCGGGGGCGGGGGAGCGGCGGCCCTGGCGGGGGCGCTGGCGGCGGCGCTGGCGTCCATGGTCTGCGCCTTGACTACGGGAAAAAAGAAATACGCCGCCTTTGAGGGGGACATACAGCGCATCGCCGGACGGGCCGCGGAACTCCGGGAGGCCCTTTTGGCGGACATCGACGCCGACGCCGCGGCCTTTGAGCCGCTGTCCCGAGCCTACTCCATCCCCAAGGACGCCCCGGAGCGGGGGCCGGTGATGGAGGAAGCGCTGAAAAACGCCTGTGAAGCGCCTATGCACATCGCCCGCCGGTGCGGGGAGGTCTTGGAGCTCCTTTCGGAGCTGGCCGGAAAGGGCAGCGCCATCGCCGTCTCCGACGTGGGCGTGGGCGCTCAGCTCGCCCGGGCCGCGCTGCTCTCCGCCGGCCTCAACGTGCGGATAAACGTAAAGTCCATGACCGACCGGGAGCGCGCCGACGCCCTCTCCGCCGAGCTTGCGTCCCTGGAGCAGTCCTGCCTCCCCATGGCGGAGGCGTGCTATCAGAGGGTCGTTGAGAGGATAGGGTAAGGGCCCGCCGCCGAAAACAGGAAGATAAGAAACCCTGACCTTTACGCAAACGCCGAATACAACGCGCAGACAGAAGGAAGATTCTGCTGTAGGGGCCGCCGTGGGCGGCGGCCCGTACAGCGGGGATGGACGAAGCTTGTTTTAAGCGTGTCGGAGGGGTGGGCCGATGTGGTCATCGGCCCCTACGGCGTTTTGTGGGCGTTTGCGTATATCGGAAATGTCCCCATCCCTTGTCAATTACTTTTTTCCCACAACGCAGCTTGAAATCCGCCGTGGTGACGGCGGGGCTATTTTGGACGCGAAAGGAGAAGGGCACGGTGCGGAAGCTTGCTTGGTTTGCCTTCTCCTTTGCCGCGGCGACGGCCGCTTGCCAGTATCTGGTGCCGCTGAGGCTCATGCCCCTGGCCGCCGTGGCGGCGCTGGGGGTGGGGCTGGCGGTTTACGCCGCCCTCCGGCGGGAGTGGCGGCGGGTCGCCATTATCGCGTCTCTGGGCTTGGCCGCCGGGTTTATCTGGAGCTTCGGCTACGACACGCTCTTTTTCTCCCACGCCCGGGACCTGGACGGCGTGGAGGCGGAGATCACCGCCACCGTCACGGACTTTCCCGTGGCGCGGACCTACGGGGCGTATGTGGATATCAAGATCGACGCGGACTCCGGCCCCGCCCTGAAGGCCCGGGCCTATGTCTTTGACGGCTCCGCCGACGCCCTCCGGCCCGGGGACCGGGTGCGGATGACGGCGTCGCTCTCCACCGCCGACCGGGTGGGGGAGAGGGAGATCACCTCCTACACCTCCAAGGGCTATTTTCTCTTCGCCGGGCGCGTCCGGGACGTGGAGGTCCTCAGCTCCCCGGGGATGGGAATCACCAATTTCCACCGGTATCTGGCAAAAGCCATACGGGACAAAATACGTCTGACCTTCCCCCTGGGCACGGAGGGCTTCATGCTGGCGCTCCTCACCGGGGACAGGACCGAGGTGGACGCGGACCCCGCCCTGACCTCCGCCATGGAGCGGGCGGGGGTGTCCCACATCATCGCCATCTCCGGGATGCACGTCTCCATCCTGGCGGGCTTTCTCCTGACGGTGCTGGGGCGGAGGCGCTGGGCGGTGCTGGCCGCGCTGCCGGTGCTGGCGCTCTTCATGGCCGTATCGGGCTTTTCGGCCTCGGTGGTGCGGGCGGTGATCATGCAGGGCTTCATCCTGACGGCGCCGCTTCTCTACCGAGACAGCGACGGCATCACGTCGCTGTCCGCGGCGCTTTTGGTACTGCTGCTCATAAACCCATACGCCGTGGCCGGTGTGGGGCTCCAGCTCTCCTTCGCCGCCACGCTGGGCATCATAACGCTGTCCCCCAGGATAGCGGGGGCCCTTACGAAAAAGCTCCCCTCCGGCAGGAGCTTTAAAAAGCACATCCTCATCTCCCTCGCCGGGGCGCTGGCCACCACGGCGGGGGCGCTGGTGTTCACCATGCCCCTCTCCGCCGTTTATTTCGGGTGCGTGTCCCTCATCGCCCCGGCGGTCAACGCGGTGATGATCTGGGCGGTGTCGCCGGCCTTCATACTGGGCGCCGCCGCCGTGGCCGTGGCGTTCCTGTTCCTGCCCGCCGGGCGGGTGCTGGCCTTCTATCCGGCGGTGCTGGTCCGGGCCATGATCTGGCTCATAAAGCGCTTCGCCGCGCCCTTTTTGTCCGCCGTTTATCTGGACGGCGCGGAGGTGACGGCATGGTTTGCCGTCTTCTACCTGGCCGCGGCGGCGGTGATCGTATTTAAGCTCCGGGCGCGGTATCTCCTATCGGTCCTGAGCCTGGCGGCGGCATCGCTGTGCGTGCTTTTCATCGCGAAGGACCTGTCCGCCGCCCGCTCCGGGGGCTACGAGCTGACGGTCCTGGACGTGGGCCAGGGGCAGAGCATCGCCGTCGCCGCCGGCTCCGCCACGGCCGTCGTGGACTGCGGCTCGTCCTCCGGCGAGGACGCCGGAGAGCTGGCCGAGCGGTACGTCCGCTCCCTGGGCCGGGGCGGGGTGGATGTGCTCGTGCTGACACACTACCACTCCGACCACGCGGGCGGCGCGGAGCGTCTCATCTCCGCCCTCAATGTCTCGGTGCTGGCGGTGCCGGAGCCCAGATTTGAGGAGAGCGGCCTGGACGAGGAGATCCTGGCCGCGGCGGAGGACGCCGGGTGCCGGGTGATCTATGTGACGGAGGTGACCGCGGTGGACCTGGGGGACGCCACGCTGACGCTCTACCCGCCACTGGGCAGCGAGAGCGAGAACGAGCGGGGCATCATCGCCCTTGTCACCGACGGCGATTTTGACACGCTCATCACCGGGGACGCCCCCTCGGCGCTGGAGCGGCAGCTCACGGCGCTCTATGACCTGCCGGACGTGGAGTGCCTGGTGGTGGGCCACCACGGCTCCGCCGGAAGCACCTCGGAGGCCCTGCTGGACGCGGTGAGCCCGGAGCTGGCGGTGATCTCCGTGGGGGAAAACTCCTACGGCCACCCCACGCAGGCCGTGCTGGACAGGCTCACGGAGCGCGGGATAGAGGTCTTGAGGACCGACGAGGCCGGCAATGTTCAAATACGCTCGAGGTGATGGCTATGGCGTCATACGGAAAGAAGAAGGACAGCGAAAGCGGCGCGGAATATCTGCGCCTCAGGGAGGACCTGAAGGCCGGGACCCCCCGGGCGCTCTACGCCTTTTACGGCCAGGAGCGTTTTCTGCTGGAGGACTGCCTGAAAAGACTGCGGGCACTGGTGGCGCCGGGGACGGAGGGATTCAACCACCACCGGCTCCGGGGAAAGGGCCTGGATATGAGCGCCCTCCGGGAGGCGGTGGACGCTCTCCCGGCGTTTTCGGAGCGGACGCTGACGGAGATAGAGGACATGGACTTCTCGAAGCTCTCCGACGGCGACCGAAAGGAGCTGGCGGATATACTCTCCGACATACCCGACTACGCCACGGTGGTGTTCGTCTTTGACACGGCGGAATATAAGCTGGACGGCCGCGTTAAGGTCAACCAGGCCATAAAAAAGCGCATGACCGAGGTGGAGTTTTGCCCCATGGACGAGCTCAGCCTCACCAAATGGCTGGCAAAGGGCTTCGCCGCCGGCGGGAAGCGCGTGACCCGGGACGCCGCCAGGGAGCTCATAGCCATGACCGGCGGGCTCATGACCGGCATGAGGACCGAGGTGGAAAAGCTCATCTCCTACGTCCCCGGCGAGGCGGTGGATGTGAAGGACATTCGGGCGATCGTGACGCCCGTGCCGGAGGCCGCGGCCTGGGAGCTCACCGACGCCATCATCCTCGGGCGCCGGGACGAGGCCCTGGAGAGGCTGGCGGAGCTCTATAAAATGAACGAGGCGCCAAACAAGATAAGCTTTTATATCTCCCTGAAGCTCCGGCAGCTTCTGATGGCCAAGATATGCCTTGAAAACGGCGCCGGGACAAAGGCGCTCATGGGCCTTGCGGACATACGCTTTGAGTTCCAGGCCAGGGCCCTGATGGACGCCGCCAAAAGGACCGACAAGGCCCGCTGCGCCCGGATGGTGCGGATGGCCTCCCGGGCGGCCCTGGACATGAACAGCACCTCCCGGGACGGGGAGGAGATACTGACCATGCTGGTCATCAAGATTTTCGCCGCGGAGGGCCGGCCGTGAAGCGCAAGATCCGTGAGGCCGTCGTCGTTGAGGGCCGCTACGACAAAAACGCCGTGAGCCAGCTTGTGGACACCCTGATCATCGAGACGCGGGGCTTCGGACTGTTCTCCGACGGGGATATGCTGAGGCTCATCCGCCGGGTGGCGGAGGCGAGGGGCGTCATCATCCTCACCGACCCCGACTCCGCCGGGTTTCTCATCCGAAACCGCCTTCGCGGCGCCCTGCCGGCGGAGCGGGTGAAGCACGCCTACGTGCCGGATATACCCGGCCGGGAGCGCCGCAAGTCCGCCCCCTCCAAGGAGGGCAAGCTGGGCGTGGAGGGCGTGCCGCCGGAGGCCATCCTGGCGGCGCTCATACGCGCCGGGGCGACCTTTGAGGACGAAAACGCCGCCCCCCGGCGGGAGGGCGGCGTAACGAAAGCGGATATGTACGACCTGGGCCTCACGGGAAGGCCCGGGAGCGGGGAGCGGCGGCGGGAGCTCTTAAAAATGCTGGACCTCCCGGAGCGCATGACGGCCAACGCCCTTTTGGAGGTCATCAACAGCGTCATGACCCGGGAGGAGCTCTTTAATATTACCGCCCGTCTCTCATGAGGGCGTCCACGATGAGCGCGCCCACGAAGGCCGCCAAAAGCACCCCCAGGGGCGCCCGGTAGAGGTCCGCGGCCAATCTGTGTATGTACACGTTGCCCGCCGTCAGGGGTCCGGCCCGGACCTGCACCAGCAGCGCCAGGGCCAGTATCGCGCAGGAGAGCCGCAGCGCCAGCCGCATGAGAAAGAGCGCCGGGGGAGATATGTTTCCGCCCGTGAGCATGAGCCGCAGCCTCCTTTTCACCTCATCACCCCCCAATCCATACTATAAGCCCCGGGGCGGCCTTTTTCAACGCGTAAATTCTGGGCATCCGGGGAGATATTACAAAATATAGCAAAACATTTTTTGAGGAAATTTGTAATTTTCAGTGTACAACGGCAAAATTGTTTGATATAATGTATTTTAAAGGAATTATGGGGAGGCATAGACATGAGGTGTCCGTACTGCGGTTTTTCCGAGAGCAAGGTCATAGATTCCCGTCCCACGGAGGACAACATAAGGCGGCGCAGGGAGTGCATGTCCTGCGGCAAGCGCTTCACCACCTACGAATCCGTTGAGCGTATGCCCATCGTGGTGGTGAAAAAAGACGGCAGCCGCCAGGCCTTTGACAAGGTGAAGATCGTCAACTCCATGCTCCATGCCTGTGAAAAGCGCACCGTGGGCCTTTCGGAGATCGAGGCCGTGGCCTCGGAGATCGAGCAGGAGGCCCAGAACTACCCCGAGCGGGAGATACCCTCCAGCTACATAGGGGAGCTGGTGATGCGCCACTTAAAGCAGCTCGACGAGGTGGCCTACGTCCGCTTCGCCTCCGTCTACCGCCAATTCAAGGACATCAACACATTCATGGAGGAGCTGAATAAGCTCCTGCTGGAAAGATAAATTCTCCGCCCCCGGACCACGCGTCCGGGGGCGGTCAGTTTGTAATTTAACTAATATCCAATTAAAATAAGCCTCGCGCCGGCCTCTTTTAAAAAATACTTCCAAGCTTTATGCTCTCCATCTCGACGATCTCTCTCAGGTGCTCCGTGACAAGGCGGACGGCGCTTTGGACGGCGCCGGGGTCGTGGGTGCCGATGTGCTCCATAAGCTCGTAAAAGTCGTCGGAGAGCGTCTCGATGTCCGCGTGGCGCAGGACGGCGTGGGTATAGCCCTCCCGGGACCGCCAGAGGCTCAGCGCCTCCTCCACCCGCTGAAGGCTGGCCGCCCAGTCGCCCTCACCGGCGGCGCGGCCGGAGGCCTCCACGATGTCCGCAAGCTCGCCGCAGATGCTTTTGATCTCGTGGGTGTTCCACAGCGACAGGGCCAGTATCGCCGCCAGGAGCGCGGCGGCGAAGATCTCCTTTTTCACCGGGCGCCCTCCCTTTTGGCAAAATAGATCTTCCCATTGCCGTCCACGGTCATGAGGTAGACGTCCCGGAGGTCGTCGCACCCGCGCTTGCGCGCCTGGGCCCGCAGCCACTTCTCGTCCCGCCCCAGTAGCCTGAGATTGTCGCTCATCACGCGCCCCTCGGCGATGACGGAGACAGGCAGGCCGTTGTCCGGGGCGGCGATGCTCATGAGCTCCGGCGTGACGGGGGAGAATTCGGCGTAGGGCAGGACGGAGAGCGTCCCGTCCGTCTCCAAAATGGCGTGGCGGACGGTGGAAATGTCGGTGACGCCGTTTATCCGAAGCTCCACATAGAGCTCGTCGATGGAGATGCGGCATTTTTTCATCTCCGACTGGACGATGACGCCGTTGTCGATGAGGATGCTGGGCTTGCCGGAGACGAGCCTGCGGAACCGCCCGCTTTTCACCGAGACGCCGGAGATGAGGAGCTGGGAGGCCAGGAGCGTCAGCACCGGCACGATGCCGTAGATCAGGGGCGTGCCCGTGTCCTGGAGCGGCTGGGCGGCAAGATTGGAGATGAGCACCGCCGCCACCAGCTCCAGGGGCTCCAGCTCCCCCAACTGCCGCTTGCCCATGATGCGTATGGATACGATGAGAAGAAAAAAGACGATAAGGGTCCTCAAAAAGCTGACTGCCAAAATCATACACCTCTTGCCTTATTCTTGCGCCGAGGGGGGCCCAAATATACATTCATATCTCTGTACAGGCAGTATTTTCTTGACACAGGGCACGAAAAAGGATAAACTACATAAGATAGCTTATTAAAGCTCATTGGAGGCAGAACTATGGGTAAATATTTCGGTACCGACGGCTTCAGGGGCGAGGCTAACGTTGGCCTCACCGTGGACCACGCCTTTAAGATAGGACGCTTTGTGGGCTGGTACTACGGCCGGGACCACAAGTGCCGCGTGGTCATCGGCAAGGACACCCGAAGGTCCAGCTACATGTACGAGGCGGCCCTCACCGCGGGGCTCACGGCCTCCGGGGCGGACGCGTATCTTCTCCACGTCACCACCACCCCGTCCGTCAGCTACATAGCCCGCATCGACGATTTCGACTGCGGCATCATGATAACCGCCAGCCACAATCCGTATTACGACAACGGGATCAAGCTCCTCAATTCCCAGGGCGAGAAGATGGACGAGGAGGTCCTTTTGGAGATCGAGCGGTATCTGGACGGCGAGATCGGCGAGCTTGAGTACGCCCACCGCTCGGAGATCGGCCGCACCATCGACTACTCCGCCGGCCGCAACCGGTACATCGGCTACCTCATCAGCCTTGCCACCCACTCCTACAAGGGCAAGAAGGTGGGCCTGGACTGCGCCAACGGCTCCACCTCCATGATCGCCAAGAGCGTCTTTGACGCCCTGGGCGCCGACACCTACGTCATAAACAACAACCCCAACGGCCTGAACATAAACTTAAACTGCGGCTCCACCCACATCGAGGGCCTGCGGCGCCTGGTGGTGGGCAACGAGCTGGACGTGGGCTTCGCCTTTGACGGCGACGCCGACAGGTGCCTGGCCGTGGACGAGACGGGCCGGGTCATCGACGGCGACCTCATCCTCTACATCTACGGCCGCCACATGAAGGAACGGGGAAAGTTAGAGGGCACCAACGTCGTTACCACGGTGATGTCCAACATCGGCCTCTATAAGGCCCTTGAGGAGGCCGGCATCGGCTTCGAGGTCACGGACGTGGGCGACAAGTACGTCTGGGAGAACATGCGCCGCACCGGCAACCGCCTGGGCGGCGAGCAGTCCGGGCACATCATATTCGCCAAGTACGCCACCACCGGCGACGGGGTCCTGACGGCCATGAAGCTCATGCAGGCCATGCTGGACAGGAAGCTCCCGCTTTCAAAGCTGGCCGAGCCCGTGAAGATCTACCCCCAGGTCCTGCGCAATATCCGCGTGGCGGACAAGAGCGCCGTGCTGGAGGACCCGGACGTCCGGGAGGCGGAGCGGCGGGTCAAGGAGAAATTCGGAAACGACGGCCGGATCCTTCTCCGGGCCAGCGGCACGGAGCCGCTGATCCGCGTGATGGCCGAGGCCCCCACCGAGGCGGAGTGCGCCCAGGCCATCGACATCATCGCCGGCGAGATCGCCAGAAAGGGGTATGTCCTGGATGTATAAGACGAAAGACCTGCTGGACCTTGAAAGATCCCTGGCCGGGGAGAAGCTGGCCTCCTGCCAGTACCCCTGGGAGGCACTGGACAGGATAGGACAGTGGTGTGTGGAGCTGGGGAACGCCCTGCCGGAGGACGAGTACGAAAAGCGGGGGGAGAACATCTGGATCGCCCGGGACGCCACGGTCTATCCCACGGCGTGGATAACGGGGCCCTGCATCATCGGCCATAAGACCGAGGTCCGCCACGGCGCCTTCATCCGGGGGAACGCCATCGTTGGGGACAACTGCGTGGTGGGCAACTCCGTGGAGCTCAAGAACGTCATTTTGTTCGACAACGTCCAGACGCCCCACTATAACTATGTGGGCGATTCCATCCTGGGCTACAGGTCCCACATGGGCGCGGGGTCCATCACCTCCAACGTGAAAAGCGACAAGACGCCCGTAGCCGTCAAATCCGGCGATGAGCGCCTGGAGACGGGCCGGAAGAAGTTCGGCGCGATTCTGGGCGACTTTGTGGAGGTTGGCTGCAACAGCGTCCTCAACCCCGGCACGGTCCTGGGCCGGACGGTCAGCGTCTATCCCACCTCCTGCGTCCGGGGCGTTGTCCCGGCGGGGCATATCTGGAAGGACAAGGACCACGTGGTCCCGAGAACATAATGATTCGGGCCGTCCTATGGCGGCTCGATTTTGAGAGAGCGGAATTTAAAAAAGTAAAACGTTGAAGAAATATTCCGCCTTACCGGGAGGTTTTTACTATGCGTATCGTCATAAAGGTGGGCTCCTCTACGCTCTCCTACCCCACGGGGCGGATGAATCTCCGGCGGGTGGAGGCGCTGGTGCGGGTCCTCAGCGACATTAAAAACGCCGGACACGAGCTCATCTTCGTCTCCTCCGGGGCCATCGCCATGGGGGTGGGGAAGCTGGGCCTTTCGGAGCGCCCCGGGGACATCCCCGGCAAGCAGGCCGCGGCGGCGGTGGGACAGTGCGAGCTCATGTACACCTACGACAAGCTCTTTTCCGAATATTCCCACACCGTGGCGCAGATACTGCTGACGGCGGCGGACATCGAGGATGAGCGCCGGCATGAGAACTTCAAAAACACCGTGCTGCGGCTTTTGGAGATCGGCGCCATCCCCGTCATCAACGAAAACGACACCGTGGCCACGGAGGAGATCGTCTTCGGCGACAACGACACCCTTGCCGCCGTGGTGGCGGCCAGCGTGGGCGCGGAGCTGCTTGTGCTCATGAGCGACATCGACGGCCTCTACACCGCCGACCCCCGCCGGGACGAAAACGCCAGGCTCATCGGGACGGTCGCGGAGCTGACGCCGGAGATATTGGCCCTGGCCGGGGACCCGGGCTCGGCCCTGGGCACCGGCGGCATGAAAACCAAGCTCCACGCCGCCCAGATCGCCACCCGGGCCGGGGCGGATATGATCATTCTGAACGGCTCCGACCCCACGCGCCTCTACGACGCCGTGGAGGGGCGGAGCGTGGGGACGCGGTTCCTCAAAAAAGGCCATGGAAACGGATGATTTTTACGCAAGGCTGGGCATCCCGCCCGAGATGACGGAAAAACTGCGCCGGGTCCGGGAAAATATGGACCTGCCGGCGCTTGAGACGGAGCTTGACGGCCTTATGGACCCCGCCGCGGCGGAGGGCGCCTGGGCCGGCCTCACCGAGAAGCTGGGCGGCGACCCGGACGGGGCGAAAATGCTCCTTTGCCAGCTTGAGTGCGCCCGCCGGGACCGGGAGCGTTACGCCGCCTCGGGGCTTCCGGAGGACGTCTACATCGCCACCATGCGGTGCTTTTCCCGCTTCATCCGCGAGACGGCAAGGCGCACCGGGCGGTTTGCCTTCGACCGGGGCTCGTGGACCTGGCGGCAGACGGCCATGACGCTTTTTCGCGTGGGAGAGCTGGAATATGAGCTCCGGAGCCTGGGGGGCGAGGACGTCGTCTCCCTCCACATCCCCTCCGACGCGGACCTCTCGCCTGAGGCCGTGGACAGCTCCCTCGCCCGGGCGAAAAAGCTCCTCTCCGGGCGCTTCGGGGGAGGGAGGAGAGTCACCTGCAACTCCTGGCTCCTGTCCCCGGCGCTGGCGCCGCTTTTGCCGGAGGATTCGAATATCCTGGCCTTTCGGCGCAGGTTCGATATGACCGCGTGGGACGAAAACGCCGCCGATTTTATCCAGTGGCTCTATGAGGCGCCGGAGGACACGCCCGTATCGCGGCTCCCCGGCAGGACGAGCCTTCAAAGGGGCGTCCGTCAGCTCCTTCTCAGCGGCGGGAAGGTGGGCTCGGCCAGGGGATGGCTGAGGGAACAGGAGGTATAAAAATGACCACACTTGAAATTTTGAAGCGCGCCAAGGCGGCAGCGCCCGGACTTGCGGAGCTCCCGGCGGAGAAGAAAAATGCCGCTGTCGAGGCCATGGCGGAGGCGCTGGAGCGGGGGGCCGACGGAATCCTCGCCGCCAACGCCGCGGACGTGGAGGCCGCCCGGGGGCACATCTCCCAGGTGATGCTGGACAGGCTCCGCCTGGACGCGGGACGGGTCCGTGCCATGGCGGAAGGGATGCGGGACGTGGCGAAGCTCCCGGACCCCGTCTGGAACACCGTCTCCCGTGTCACCCGGCCCAACGGGCTGGAGATACGCAAGGTGACGGTGCCCCTGGGGGTCATCGCCGTCATCTACGAGTCCCGGCCCAACGTCACCTCCGACGCCGCCGTGCTGGCCTTCAAGGCCGGCAGCGCCTGCGTCCTGCGCTCCGGCAGGGAGGCGTGGCGCAGCGCCGACGCCGTGGTCCGGGCTTTGCGGCGGGGCCTGGCGGGGATGGGGCTTGACGAGAATCTTGTAAATCTGATCGAGGACACCAGCCGCGCCTCCGCCGCGGAGCTCATGACGGCGGCGGGGTATGTGGACCTGCTCATCCCCCGGGGCGGCGCGGGGCTCATCCGGGCCTGCGTGGAGAACGCCACGGTGCCGTGTCTGGAGACGGGCACGGGCATCTGCCATGTCTACGTGGACGAGTACGCGGACCTTGAAAAGGCGGTGAGGATCGTCGTCAACGCCAAGACCAGCCGCCCCTCCGTGTGCAACGCGGAGGAGGTGTGCCTCGTCCACGCGAAGGTGGCGGAGGCCTTCCTGCCCATGCTGAAAAGGGCCCTGGTGGACGAGAGGGCGGCGGCGGGGAAGCCCCCCGTGGAGCTGCGGCTGGACGGGAGGGCCGCGGGCATCATCCCCGGCACCCCCGCCGGGGAGCGGGACTTCGACACGGAATTTCTTGATTACATTCTGGCCGTCCGGGTGGTGGAGAGCGCGGAGGAGGCCATCTCCCACATCGCCGCCCACTCCACACACCATTCCGAGGCCATCGTCACGGAGAATAAGGAGGCCCAGGAGAAATTCGCCCGGGGCGTGGACAGCGCGGCGGTGTATATCAACGCCTCCACCCGCTTCACCGACGGCGGGGAGTTCGGCATGGGGTGCGAGATGGGCATCTCCACCCAGAAGCTCCACGCCCGCGGCCCCGTGGGCCTCCGGGAGCTGACCACCTACAAATACATCATCGCCGGCGACGGCCAGGTGAGGTAAAGGAGAGAGAAATATGTACGACTTCGGATTTATTGGCGTGGGGCACATGGGCGCCACGCTGGCAAACGCCGTCATCGGGGCGGTGGGCGCCGGAAGCTGCGCCGTCTGCGACGCGGACGACGGCCGGGCAAAGCTCTACGCCGCCGCCAAGGGCTGCGACGTCCTGCCGGCCCGGGGCATCGCGGAGAGCTGCCGGTATATCTTCCTGGGCGTGAAGCCCCAGAATATGGCGGAGCTCCTGGGCGGTATCGGCCCGGCGCTCCGGGACCGGGGGGACTACGCCCTCGTGACCATGGCCGCGGGGATCACCATTGAGAGCCTTTGCGCCATGCTGGGCTTTGAAGCGCCGGTACTGCGGATCATGCCCAACACCCCCGCCGCGGTGGGGGCCGGGTGTATGCTCTATGCCTGCTCCCCGACCCTCCGGCGGGAGGACCGGGACGCCGTTCTGGCGGCCCTGCGGCCCACCGGGGAGCTCCTGGAGACGCCGGAGGGCCTTATCGACGCCGGCTCCGCCATATCCGGCTGCGGCCCGGCCTTCGTCTACAAATTCATCCTGGCCCTGGCCGGGGCCGGGGAGCGGGTGGGCCTCTCGCCGGAGACGTCGCTGGAGCTGTCCCGGCAGACGGTCCTGGGCGCGGCGAAGCTGGCCGTGGAGTCCGGCACGGACCCGCGGACGCTCTGCGGCCAGGTCTGCTCCCCCGGCGGCTCCACCATCGAGGGCGTCCGGAGCCTGGACGCCGGGGACTTTGCCGCCGAGGTGGAGAAGGCCGTCCGGGCGTCCTTTGAGCGGACGCTGGAGCTGGGAAAGAAATAAAGGAAGAAGGAATATATCATGAAAAACGCGCGTTTCAAGATTTTAGCGCTCCTTTTGGCGCTGGCGCTTGCCCTCTCGCTCCTTGCCGGGTGCTCCGGGGAGGGCGAAAAGCCGGACTCCGGCAGCGGCGCCCCCTTCGGCAGCGCCGGGGGGAACGATTCCAATGACACAAAGCCCAACGACGGCGGCACGTCCGGGAACACCGGCTCCGGTCAGGACACTCCGGAGGCGGAGCTGCCCGCCCTGGGCCGGGAGTACGCCGGGGAGGCCAACCCCGCGCTGGCCATCGCGGAGAAGGCCGCGGAGCTCCTGGATGGGCTTCCCGAGGGCGCCCGCCCGGCCTGGGACAATGTGGCCGTCACCGACAACGACACCGGTGAGGCCGAATTTCATTACGCCGCCGCGAGATACACCAAGGAGGGGAGCAATGCCCTTGACCTCAATGTGATATGGAGTGTTGAGGACGGCTGCGTGCGGGAGATCTCCATGAACGTCCGCGATCCCGAGGAGGTGGACATCGAGGCCCTCCGGGCGGCGGTGCTGTCCGACGATCTCATGGAGGGCATGGGGGCGTTCAGGGAGAAGCTGTACGCCCGGGAGGCCTGGAAGTCCATCGGTGAGACTGTGGCGCACAGCGCGGACGGCTATGTGGCGGTGGAGTCCGGCTTCACCGGCCTATATCAGCTCAGTCTCAGAAACGAGGGAGCGAATCTTCAAAAGGACGGGCACTTCATCTACAGCGCGGACGGCGGAGAGGCCGCGGTCTATGGCCTTGTTGAGGACGACGGCCTGCCTGAAACCCTCATCATCCCGGAAGCCCTGGGCGGCTGCCCGGTGAAGACCGTGAGCTTTACCTTCCTCGTCGCCGAGTGCGGGAGCAGCCGGCAGGTCATCGCCATACCGAATACCGCGGAAACCGTGGTGATAGACCAGTATATTCGGGCCATTTTCATCCTGCCGGAGTCGGTGAAGACGCTGAGCTTCCCGACGGTGATTCCCATCCAGAACGCCGCGCCCACCATCATGTGCACCGGCCGGGAGACAAAGCTGGAGGCCGGTATGTTCATAGAGGGCATGACGAGCTACGACGGCCAGGTGCCCACCGTCCAGGCGTTCTTCGGCTCCGAGCTTGCCGAGTACGCCCGGGAGCACGATTGGAATTTGAGCTACTTAGACGCCGTGGAGGGCGACCGGGACGCCGCGAAGGCGTATTTGTCCACGCTCTTGGCTGACCGTCTCGCAAAGCTCGCCGCCGACAGCCCGGAGGCCGCCGCGGAGCTTGCGGAGCACGCCTCCTTTGACGAGCTTCTGGACCTTGTGATGGAAAATTGGGACGACGCCATGGAGGACGAGGACCCCCAGGGCCCGGAGGCCGCCGAGCAGCTTGAAAAGCTGAAGGCCGGCGACTACTCCGTCTTAGAGAACGCCTGGCAGTCCAGCTCCGACTGATATTTTCTTAACTCAAAAAAGGTCCCGGCCGCGCATGATGGCGGTCGGGACCTTTTTTGTGTTGACAGCGGCGGGAGAGAGTGGTATTATTATGCCATACGATATATCGCAACGCGATATAGTTGGGAGGGGACGGCTGTGGGGGACACGGGGCCCATGACGGAGGCCATGTACTACGTGCTTTTGGCGCTGACGCGGCCGGACCACGGCTACGGGCTGATGCAGAGGATACGGGAGCTCACCGGCGGACGGGTGGTGATGGGCCCGGGGACGCTCTACGGCATCCTGACGCGGCTTTTGCGGGAGCAATACATCACCCTCCGGGACGAGGACGGGCGGCGAAAGACCTACCTCATCACGGAAAGAGGCCGGGAGGCGCTTTTGGAGGAGTACCGGCGGCTCAAACGGCTTGTGGAGGACGGGAGGGAGCTTGAAGATGAAAACTAAATACGCTTTTCACCCGGAGGACTACTGCATCGGCGAAAACGAGCGCTTCTATAGCGAGATGGCCGCCCGTGGCTGGCGCCTGGCTGGCCGCGGGCAATACCTGAGCCGCTTTGAGCGCGGGGAGCCCGCGGACGACGTCTACCGCATCGAGGTGGACTACCGGGATTTCCCCGAGGACCGGCTGGAGCTCTACCGGGAGTGCGGCTGGGAGCTGGTGACCAAGCGGGGGTTTGTGAACGTCTTTCGCGCCGGCGCCGGGGCGGACGCGCCGGAGCTCTACGACCACCCCGAGGAGCAGGCGGAGACGATTCGGCGCATGAGGCGCCGGGACAGGCTCACAAACCTCCTGGTCCTGGCGCTGCTGCTGCCGTATCTGGCGGTGCTCGTCTCCCTGGGCGGGGGACCGGGCCGGTTGGCGGCGGAGATGGTGTATCTGACGGTGAACCTGCCGGGGGTCCCGGCCATGTATACGGTGCTGCTGATCTACGCCATTTTATTGGGAATCGACGGCTCGGTGCGCCTCCGCCGCCTCATAAGGCGCCTGGAGGGCGGCCTGCCCCTGGACCACACGCCAAAAAGGCGGGGCACGGCCCACATCTGGGCGGTCATCGCCCTTGTGGCGCTGTGCCTGGGCGCCGTTGCGGCGGAGCTTGTCACCTACAGGAAGACCGAGCCCATGCCGGAAAGCTCCGATGGAGTTTACATAACGCTGGCGGATCTGGGCTTTGACGGGGAGCGCCGCGGCATTCTGAGTCCGGAGGACCGTTCAAGAGTGGAGAAAGTGTGGACGCCCGTGGCGGACGTCACCCTCGTCTGGGAGACGGTGGAGCACGCCGGCGACTGGGTCAGCCTGGACCAGGACGTCTACCGCCTGCGGATACCGGCGCTGGCTGAGCCCATGGCACGGGCGCTGATGGCAAGGTCCGACATCACCCGGGACACGGCGGAGTTTGAGAGGCTGGAGGTCCCCGGCTGGGACTGGGCACGGGCCTCCGAATTTGAGTGCTTCGCCGCCCGCGGCGGCACGGCGGTGCGGGTCTACCTTTTCCTCCCCCAGAACACCTCCCCGCCGCAGGAGCGGGCGGAGGTATTTGCCCGTATCCTGACCGAAATCGCCAATCGCCTGGACGCCAATTCCTGAAATCATAGTAGAATGAGCAGTTTTTTCGCCGCGCTATCATGCGCGGCGAAAACTTTTTGTAAAAACCTCCGGCACATTTTTCTCCAAACGTCGTTCTTATTAGTATAAGGGCCCTCAGAAAGACATTTCGAAAGGGGGGAAGTCCGTGGAGGACAGCGAGATACTGGAGCTCTATTTCCGGCGGGAGCAGGCGGCCATTGACGAGACGGCGAAAAAATACGGCGCGCTGTGCTCCCGCGTGGCGATGAACATCCTGGCCTCGGAGGGGGACGCGGAGGAGTGCGTCAACGACGCGCTTTTGCGGGCGTGGGACGCCATACCGCCCGCGCGTCCCCGGCGCCTGGGGGTGTGGCTGGCCCGGGTCACCCGCAATCTGGCCTTTGACCGCTGGAAAAGCGCCCACCGGCAGAAGCGCGGCGGCGTGGAGCCGCTGCTGGAGGAGCTGGCCCAGTGCGTCCCGGACCCCCGCGACCTCCAGCGGGAGCTGGAGGGCCGGGAGCTGACGGCATTTATGGACCGGTGGCTGGGGGAGCTCCGGTCGGAGGACCGGCGGCTGTTCCTCCGGCGCTACTGGCGGGGCGACAGCGTCCGGGAGCTTGCCCGGGACATGAACTGCACCCCAAACAGCGTCACAAAGCGGCTCACCCGGCTGAGGGACCGCCTCCGGGCGGCACTGGATAAGGAGGGATACACTGTATGAAAAACGGCGTTGAGAAGGCGGAAAAGCTCTATGCGGGCCTTTCCGGCGTCAGGGAGGAATATTTGGCGGAGATGGAAAGGACGCAGACGCGCCCCCGGGCCAGGCGTAAGCTCACCGTGACGCTGATCGCGGCGGCGCTGGCCGCGGCGATGCTCACCCTGGGCGTGGCGGCGGCGGCGGGGAGCGGCGGCATCGCGGGCTTCTTTACCGGCGCCTGGCGGGAGCTCACGGGGCGGGAGCCGGGGGAGGGCCACCGGGCGCTCTTACAGAGCCTTTGCCAGAGCGTTGGCCTCTCCCGGACGGTGAACGGCGTCACCGTCACCGTGGACTCCGCCGCGGCGGGGGAGCGCTCCTTTGCGGTCCTCATCCGGGTGGAGGGCGTGGACGACGCCCCGGTGAACGAGAAGCTCTATACCAGCGAATTTCGCTTCAGGCAGGTGGCGGAGATCACCGGAGCCCCCACGCGGGTCTTCGCCACGGGCAATTATTTCCTGGGCCGGGAGGAGGACGGGAGCCTCCTGTTTCTGGAGATTGGCGACGCCCTCCAGGAGATTTTCACGGAGGAGAACGGCGGCACCGTCCATGTGAGCCTCACCCTTGGCGACCTCGTCCACGACCGGACGCCTCAGGGCATCACGGTGAGCCGGGACGAGGAAGTGGTACATGACATCGTGACGGCGGCGGAGGGGGAGTGGAGCTTCGAGTTTGACATAAAATACAGCGAGGCCTGCCGCTCCGTTGCCTTGGGCGATGTGGAGGTGGAGCGGGAGGGCGGCGCCGCGGTGCGCGTCACGGAGATCACATTCACCTGCATGGAGATTCGGTTCACCACAGACGGCCGTTTTGACGGGGAGGTCGCGGCGGTGCTCACCGACGGCACGGAGATCGGCCGGGCCGAGGGTATGGGCCAGGGCCGTGAGGACGGGGGCTGGAGCTGCTGCTTCCGCTGGCTCCTGCCGGTAGATCCGGACGACGTGGCGGCCATCCGCTTCGGCGATACGCTGATTCCAATGCCATAAAAGGAAACGAAGCGCCCCGCCGTTGCGGCGGGGCGCTTCTGACTGTCGAAAAAGCCCTGACGGGCTTTTCCGACAAGGGGAACGTGCGGGAAAATATTCTGAATTTTGCGAAATTCAGAATATTTTCCCTGCTGTTTTGCTGTGCGCACGGCCCGCAGGGCCGCACACTCCGCAAAACAAAAGGAATTTTTTCCGACGCACATGTCGCCGGAAAAAATATTGAATTTAGTTTTTGACAAGCTGATGCGCCCCGCCGTTTTCGGCGGGGCGCTCATGTTTATTCGGTATTTTTTATTTCCCGCCCGACTTCTTGCCGGAGAGGAGGACGTTGGCGAGGATGCCGAGGATCAGGGCGCAGGCGACCTCGGTGATGGTGACCTTGCCGAAGGAGACGGACATGCCGCCCACGCCGGCGATGAGGATGACGGACACCACGAAGAGGTTGTGGTTGTCGCCCAGGTCCACGTTCTGGATCATTTTAAGTCCGGAGACGGCGATGAAGCCGTAGAGCGCCACGCACACGCCGCCCATGACGCAGCTCGGGATGGTGGCAAGGAACGTGGCGAAGGGGCCGAAGAAGCTGATGACCATGGCCAAAACGGCGGTGTAGAGGATGGTGACAACGGAGGCGTTGCCGGAGATGGCCACGCAGCCCACGCTCTCGCCGTAGGTGGTGTTGGGGCAGCCGCCGAAGATGGCGCCGGCGAAGGAGCCCACGCCGTCGCCCAGGAGGGTATTGGCAAGGCCGGGGTCCTTCAAAAGGTCCTGGCCGATGATGGAGCTGAGGTTCTTGTGGTCGGCGATGTGCTCGGCAAAGACCACGAAGGCCACGGGCACATACGCCACGGCCAGGGTGGCAAGATACGTGCCGTCCAGCTCCTTGAAGCCCTTGACGGCGGTGAGGAAGGTGAAATCAGGCACCCAGGTCATCTGGGAGAAGAGCCCCAGGTCGATGATGATGAGGGAGGCGTTGTCCGTGGCCCGGCCGATGAGGGTGAACACCAGCGCCAGGACATACCCGGCCAGGATGCCGATGATAAAGGGGATCATCTTGATCATCTTTTTGCCGTAGACGGAGCAGACCATGGTGACGGCCAGTGTAACAAGGCCGCAGAGGATGCACACATAGGTGGAGGCCCCGGCGGCCACGGCCCCGGAGGTCCCCAGCAGGTCCCCGATGGCGTTGCCGGAGAGGGAGAGCCCGATGATAGCCACGGTGGGCCCGATGATAACGGGGGGCATCAGCTTGTCCACCCACCGGACGCCCACGGCCTTGATGACGAGGGCGATGACCACATAGACGAGTCCCGCCATCAGGGCGCCGATGATAAGTCCGGCGTAGCCGAGCTGGGCGGAGACTCCGCCGGCGAAGGCGGCGGCCATGGAGCCCAGGAAGGCGAAGGAGCTGCCAAGGAACACGGGGCTCTTGAATTTTGTGAAGGCCAGATACACCAGCGTGCCCACGCCGGCCCCGAAGAGGGCAGCCGTCTGGCTCATGCCGTTGCCCACGATCCGCGGCACCGCGATGGTGGCCGCCATAATAGCCAGGAGCTGCTGGAGGGCGAAGACCAGGGTCTTCGCGAAGCCGGGCTTGTCCTTGATGTTGTAGGTGAGATTCATACTTATTCCTTACCCCCTGATGATTTATTTCTCCAAAGGGCCCAGGGACCCTCAAAAGACACAGAAAAAAACCTGACCGGCGTCCGGGCAGGCGAAAAGCAGTATCCTCATTGACACCCTGCCGGGCAGCGATATTGCGTCTCCAAATATCCATCCTTGGAAAATATACTACAATTTTCGCCGGCGTGTCAAGCGCAAAGACGGGGTACGGCAAATTTTGTATAAAAGTATAAAAAACCGTCGATTTCCCCCGAATATTTAAGCGGATTCAGTGATTTAATTTTCGCGAAACGGTTGCAATGGGAATTCAATTGTATTAAAATAAATATGTATTTTCACTTTGGAGGGGCATCCCATGAAAAAAACCTTCGCCACAAAAGAGAAATTTCAGGAGATAGCCGAACAGTACGGCACCCCCGTACACATCTACGACGAGCGGGGCATCCGCGAGAACGCCCGGAGGCTCTACAGGGCCTTTTCCTGGAACCCGGGCTATAAGGAGTATTTCGCCGTCAAGGCCACGCCCACGCCGAGGATACTGAAAATACTGAAGGAGGAGGGCTGCGGCGTGGACTGCTCCAGCCTCACCGAGCTCATTTTGGCCGAAAAATGCGGCTTTTCCGGCGGCGACATCATGTTTTCCTCCAACGAGACGCCCGCCGCCGACATGAAAAAGGCCCGGGAGCTGGGGGCGTACATCAACCTGGACGACTACACCCACGTGCGGTTTTTGAAGGACACCTGCGGCGTTCCGAAGACCGTCTGCTGCCGCTTCAACCCCGGCGGGGTGTTCTCCGTTGCCAATCAGATCATGGACAACCCCCGGGACGCCAAGTACGGCATGACCCGCGGCCAGATGAAAAGCGCCTACCGGGACCTCATGGCCCTGGGGGCGGAGCGCTTCGGCATACACGCGTTCCTTGTCTCCAACGCCACCTTCAACGAGTACTACCCCATGATGGCCCGGCAGCTCTTCACCCTGGCGGTGGAGCTCCATGAGTCCACCGGCGCGAAGGTGGAGTTTGTGAATCTCTCCGGCGGCATCGGCATCCCCTATTACCCCGACCAGATCGCCCCGAATATCGAAACCATCGCCGCCGGCGTCCGTCAGGCGTATGAGGACATCCTCATCCCCGCCGGGATGGGGGACGTGAGGATCTTCACGGAGCTGGGCCGCTACATGCTGGGGCCCTACGGGTGCCTGCTGACACGGGCCATCCATGAAAAGCACATCTATAAGGAGTACATCGGCGTGGACGCCTGCGCCTGCGACCTCATGCGCCCGGCCATGTACGGCGCGTACCACCACATCACCGTCCTGGGCAAGGAGTCCGCGCCCCTGGACCACCTCTACGACGTGGTGGGCGGCCTTTGTGAGAACAACGACAAATTCGCCATCGACCGGGAGCTGCCCGGGATCGACATGGGGGACCTGCTGGTGATCCACGACACCGGCGCCCACGGCCACGCCATGGGGTATAACTACAACGGGCGCTTGAGAAGCGCCGAGGTCCTGCTGCGGGAGGACGGCTCCACCGAGCTCATCCGCCGCGCCGAGACGGTGGATGACTACTTCGCCACCATGATTTTCTGAGGACCCTATAGACCAGAAAAGCCCACCGGACGACCCGGTGGGCTCAGCCTGTCGGAAAAGCCCTGACGGGCTTTTCCGACAAGGGGAACGTGCGGGAAATTTTCGCTGAATTTTGCGAAATTCAGCGAAAACTTCCCTGCTGTTTTGCTCCGCGCACGGCCCGGAGGGCCGCACACTCCGCAAAACAAAAGGTATTTTTTCCAAGGCACATGTCCTTGGAAAAAATATTGAAATTGAGTTTTTTGACAAACTGAAAAGCCCACCGGACGACCCGGTGGGCTTTTTGCGGTTAGATAAGGGTGGTGGGAGTCTTGCGACTCCCACCGTTTGAAAAAGAGGATAAAATGAAAAAGGTGAATAAGCATCATTAACGATGCTTATAGTACACTACAGTTTTTAAGAGAAAAACAGTAAAGTATTTCAAAACTATTAAATCCGAAAAAATATTCAGTTCACATAAGTAATTTCTGCTATTTTTGTTCATCCAGCGAAAATCCGAACCAGGGGAGGGGGGAATCCGACCCGGCGTCGGGGGAGGAGAGCATGGCGAAGGGGCGGGAGCGGTCGCCCTCCCGGGGAGGCGTGCGGAGGGTGAGGCTCCGGCACCGGACGCACCGGGCCGCCAAAAGCGCGGCGTCGGACCGGACCTCCGCCGGGGCGATGAGCTCGGAGAGAAAGGCCGCGCCGTCCCGGACCTCCACGGCGGCGCAGCACCTGGCCCCGCCGGTGACGATGTAGTAAAGCCCTCCGCCGGAGGCCCGGCATATCGCGTCCAGGTACTCCAGGAGCTTCACGTCGAAGTCGATGTGCGTCCGCCCGTGAAGAAGCTCCTCCCGCAGCGCCGCGTAGCCCCGGACCGTCACCCGGGTGACGCTGCCGGCGAGGGGGAGGCCCGCGTCCGTAAGGCGCTCCTCGGCGGCGGCGAAGCAGTCATGAAAGCCGAAGCGCCCGAAGTAGCCGAAAAGCGGCTCCGTCCCCGGGCAGACGGCGCAGAAGCCCGAGGCCGCCGCGTCCCGGGCGGCCTCTAACACGCGGCGGCCGTAGCCCCGGCGCCGGAGGTCCGGGCGCGTCCCGTGGGCGCATATGACCCGGCAGGGGCTCCAGCGCCCGTCTCGGACAAAGTCCCCGGCCTTGAGGATGTAGGCCGCGGAGACGATCTGGCCGTCCAGCGACAGCACCGCGGCCGTTCCGGGGGTATAGACGGTCTTAAAAAACCGGTCGATGTATTCATCCGTATCCCCAAAGACGGCCTTCCACAGCGCCTTTAGCTGCTCCTCGTCGCCGGGGACGGAAAAACGAAGCTCCTCTGACATAGCTCTACCTCAAATCCGCCAAAATTCCATGGCCGCTCAGGCATACGTCCCGGGGCATATCTCCCGGATCTTCGCCTGGAGGGCCTTCAGGTCCTCAAAAGTCTCCGGCCGCTTGCGCGGGTCCCGCAGAAGCGCCGCGGGGTGGAAAATGGCGGTGTAGAGGACGCCGTCCTTTTCGAAAAACTGCCCGTGCTCCCGGGTTATTTTGAACGCCGGATCTATGAGCACCCCGGCGGCCACGCGGCCCAGGCAGACGATGATCTTCGGCTTCACAAGGTCGATCTGCGCCCGGAGCCACCCGATGCAGGCGTCCTGCTCGGTGTTGAGGGGGTCGCGGTTTTTGGGCGGACGGCATTTGACGATGTTGGCGATGTAGACGTTCCGCCGCCGGTCCAGGTCGATGAGCGTCAGCATGGTGTCCAAAAGCTGCCCGCCGCGGCCCACGAAGGGCTCGCCCTGCAGGTCCTCGTTCTCGCCGGGGCCCTCGCCCACCAGCATCACGTCCGCGTCCCGGACGCCCACGCCGAATACAAGCTTTGTCCGCGTCTCGCAAAGCGCGCACCTCCGGCACTCCAGCGCCGCGTTCTCCAGCTCCTCCCAGGTCATAAAAGCACCCCGTTTCCTTTGTTTTTTCCAGTATATCATTTTCTGGTGAAAATACAAGGGGGAGATTTGACGCGGTCCGGGGTGCGCAAGCGGGAATAAAGCGAAGCTTAACTTTGCGTAAGAGCGCGCCCGTTGCAATCAAGCGGCGCTTGCGCTATGATATAAGCGCAACTTATTCGAGGAGGGCTCGCCATGAGTTATTCCATTGTCGGCGAACAGATCGTGAAATTCAGAAAAGAAAAGGGCCTCACGCAGAGGCAGCTCGGCGAGGCGATAGGCGTCACCGGCTCCGCCGTCTCCCAGTGGGAGAGCGGCGGCACGCCGGACATCTCCCTGCTGCCGGTGCTGTCGGACGTGCTGGGCGTGACGGTGGACGCGCTGTTCGGGCGGTGTGAGGCGCGGCGGGAGGACATGGAAGAGACGGTCAGGAAATACATCGCCTCCCTGCCGGAGGAGATGCGCCTGGAGCGGACCGTATCGCTGATGCGTGAGACGGCGCTCTACGGGTGCCTGGACAAGGTGGCGTCTATCGTGGACTTTGGCAGCGTCCAGGGCAGCTCCGGCGAGACGGTCCTGCTGGCTGAGGACGGGTTTATTACGGCGATACTGTCTGAGGGACAGTCGTTTTTATCCGCCGCCTGGGGCGGGGAGGGGGGCCTGGCGGACATGCTTGCCTCCGGCGGCGAGGCGGCGAGGCTCTTTGAGCTTTTATCGTCCCCAAACGCGCTGAAAATGCTGATCGCGCTCTACAGCGCACAGCCCCGGCACCGCACCGCCGGGGTGCTCTGCAAGCTCGCCGGGGTGGAGCCCGGGGAGGCGGAGGGAATCCTGCGGAAATTCACCGAGCTTAAGCTTGCGGAGGCACTGACGCTGGAAACGGAGGACGGCGACGCCGTGGCTTACGCCGTAAACGTGAACGGGGCGGTCCCGCCGCTCCTGGCGGCGGCGCGGCTCGCCTGCGTGGAGACGGAGGGCCTTCGGATCATCAGCGACAAAAGGGCCCGCGGAAAGGGAGAGAAATAATGCTCCGCTATTTCAAAAGGCATATCGCGCTGGCCTCGGCGGCGATACTCCTCGGCATCCTGACCGAGCTTTTGACGCCCCTTTCCGCCGTCCTGGAGCAGCGGATGATCGACCTTGCCGTGTCGGGGGACATGTCGGGCTTCCTTAAGTTTTTATGGGTGGCGGTCATCGTGGTCCTGGGAATCGCGTTGGGGTATTTTCTGGACGGCATCAGCGAAAAGTGGTTTACCATCAAGTTTTGGGAGAGCCTGCGCAACGACCTCTACGACGGCATTATGAAGCGGAGCGTCACCCGGTTTGCGGAGCGCGACACGGCGGAATATATGTCCCACGTGAACGGCACCGCGGGAACGGTGGTCCAAAATCTGACAAGACCTGTATTTTATCTCATCAGCTACGGCGTGGCGGCCCTGGTCGTGCTTGGCATCATGCTTTGGTACAGCCCGCTTTTGGCGGCCATGTCCGTCCTTTGCGGCGGACTTTCCATGATCCTGCCGGTCATGTTCAACAAAAGGCTGGGGAGGCTCATGACCGAGGATGTGGCCCTGAAGACCGCCATGAGCGTGGAGCTCAGGGAGTCTCTGGCCGGGCATGAGGTCATCGCCTCCTACGGGGCGCTGCCGGTTTTCCGTCGGCGGTTTCTGAAACTGAGCGCCGACATGGCGAGCCTTGACAAGCGGACGGGCGTGGCCATCGCGGAGCTTGAGAATATCGGGCGCTTTATGGACAGGGTCGAGTGGGTCGTCACCTTCTTCGCGGCCGGCACCATGGCCGCGCGGGGGGACATCACCGTGGGGACGCTGGTGCTCTTCGTCTCGCTCTTCGGGTATTTCAGTAGCTGCCTGACGGTCTATGCCCAGATGCTGCCGCTGCTTTTGGGGAACAGGGAGAACATAAAGCTGCTGCGGGGCCTGATCGACGGGGAGAGGAGCGAATTTGCCGGCACGGAGCAGACGCGCCTCGAAAACGCCCTGGAGGTCAGGGGGCTCTCGTTTCGGTATAAGGAGGATGTCCCGGTCCTTGAAAAGCTCAATCTGACCATCCGTAAAAACGAAAAGGTGGCGCTCCTGGGCCCCAGCGGCTGCGGAAAGTCCACGCTCATACGGCTCCTGACCGGCTGCTACGCAAATTATGAGGGCTCCATCCGCTATGACGGCGCGGAGCTCCACGATATAGACCCGGAGAGCCTCCGGCGGCTCGTCACCGTCATCCAGCAGAACACCTTTATTTTTAACGACACCGTGCGCTTCAACATCTGCCTCGGGGAGGACTTTTCCGGCGAGGCCCTGGACCGCGCCCTTCGGCTTTCCGGCGTCCGGAGGTTTTTGGGGAACATCCCCGGGGGGCTGGACGGGGAGTGCGGCGAAAACGGCTCCAGGCTGTCCGGCGGGGAGCGCCAGCGCATAGCGCTTGCAAGGGCGCTTATCCGCGACGTAAACGTGCTCATTTTGGACGAGGGCGTTTCGGCCATCGACGTATCCACCGCCAACGAGATCGAGGGTGAGCTTTTGAATATGAAAGACCTTACGCTCCTGACCGTCACCCACAGGATAAAGGACGGGCTCACGGGGCAGTACGACCGGGTCCTGACCATGAGGGACGGGGCGGTGGGCCGGGAAAGCAAAAGGCCCGGGGAAACCCCGGACCTCAACCTGTCGAAAAAGCCCTGACGGGCTTTTCCGACAAGGGGAACGTGCGGGAAATTTTCGCTGAATTTTGCGAAATTCAGCGAAAACTTCCCTGCTGTCGCCCTGCGCGCGCCCCGTTGGGGCACTACGACTCGCTAAGAGCCGCCGCATAGCGGCGGTTGCTCGCTTGCATGGCGCCTGCGGGCGCCAACTTGTGCGACAAAAGGGATTTTTTCCAAGGCACATGTCCTTGGAAAAAATATAAAAATTAAGTTTTTGATAGATCAGCTTTTGTCTCCCGGCTTGAAGATGACGCTGACGAGATAGCCGAAGAACACCGCGGCGCCGATGCCTCCCGCGGCGGCGGTGAAGCCGCCGGTGAAGGCGCCGATGAGGCCCCGCTCCTCCACGGCCTTTTTGACGCCCTTGGCCAGGTTGTTGCCAAAGCCCGTGAGGGGCACGGTGGCGCCGGCCCCGGCCCACTTGACGATGGGCTCATAGAGCCCCAGCGCCCCCAGCAGCACCCCCGTCACGACGTAGAGCGTCAGGATCCTGGCCGGGGTGAGCTTCGTCAGGTCCACTAAGACCTGCCCCACGGCGCACAGCAGTCCCCCCACGGCGAAGGCGCGAATATACATCATTACATCCATGACTCGTTCCTCATTTCGTATTGGATATGACCACCGCGCAGGCGATGGACGGGATGGACTCCCCCTGCATCGTGGTGGTGGGGGAGAGCAGCGCCCCCGTGGCGGTGAAGAGTATCCTCTGCCACTTCCCGGCGCGCATACCGTTCAGGAGATACCCGCACAGCACGCTGGCGGCGCAGCCGCAGCCGGAGCCGCCGGAGTGGACGTCCTGCTTTTTCCTGTCAAAGATGAGAAGCCCGCAGTCGGCGTGCTTTGAGCGCAGGTCCACCCCGTCGGCGGCGAAGAAATCGCACAGGATCTCGCTGCCGATGGCCCCCAGGTCCCCGGTGACGATGAGGTCGTAGGCGTCGGGGCCCACGCCAAGGTCCTCAAAGTGGGCCTTCAGCGTGTCGTAGGCCGCCGGGGCCATGGCCGCGCCCATGTTGTTGGCGTCCGTGACGCCGTTGTCCACGATGCGCCCCGGCGTCACGTGGGTGACGTAGGGCCCGGGGCCCTCCGCCGTCAGTACCGCCGCGCCCGAGCCCGTCACCGTCCACTGGGAGGAGGGCGGGCGCTGTCCGCCGTACTCCAGGGGCGTGCGGAACTGCCGCTCCGCCGAGCAGAAGTGGGAGCTGGTCACCGCCAGGACCGTGTCCGCAAAGCCCCCGTCCACGGTCATGGCCGCCAGCGCCAGGCTCTCGGCCATGGTGGAGCAGGCCCCGTAGACACCGAACATGGGGATGCCGCTCTCCCGGACGCCGAAGCTGGTGCCGGTACACTGATTGAGAAGGTCCCCGCAAAATACGCAGTTTACGTCGGAAAAGGACTTGGACGCCTTGTCCAGGGCCGCGCCGACGGCTTTTTTCACCAGGGCGCTCTCCGCCCGCTCCCAGCTCTTCTCGCCGAGGAACGGGTCCGCGCTTATGAGGTCGAAGCTGTCCCTCAAGGGCCCCTCGCCCTCCTTCTTGCCCACGATGCAGGCGTGGCCGGCGAAGGAGGGGGGAGCCTGAAGGACGAAGGTCTGCTTTCCAGCAAGCTTGATTGCCATATTTTCATCCCCGCTTTATCGTTCATTTACCGAGTTAATTTCCCACGTTAGCGGGCAAAAATTCATGGGGACGAAAAAAACGCGGGATTGGCAAATTTTTTCGTTTTTTTGAGGATTTACTTGAAACGCCCCGGCTGGTATAATGTCCATAAACATTGAAAAGGGGCGGCAAAATGGAGGAAGTCGAGCTTGTGACCTCCGACGACTTTGACCTCAAAAAGATCTTCGGGTGCGGCCAGTGCTTCCGCTGGAAGGAGGACCCCGACGGCGGCTACACCGGCGTGGCCCTGGGACGGGCCGCCCGCGTCCGCCGGGTGGGGGAGCGGATCCTCATCACCGGCACGGGGGACGGCGCGCAAAGCCTCTGGCGGGGCTATTTCGACCTTGACCGGGACTACCGGAGCCTCCGGGAAAAGGTGTGCGTGGACGAGTATATGCGCGCCGCCTCGGACTTCGGCGCGGGCATCCGGATCCTCAACCAGGACAGGTGGGAGACGCTCTGCTCCTTTATCATAAGCCAGTGCAACAACATCCCCCGCATTAAAAAGATCGTGGAGAGCCTTTGCCGCGCCTTCGGGGATGAGACGGAGCTGGAGGGCCGGGAGTATTTCACCTTTCCAGGCGCGTCCCGTCTTGCGCCCCTCTCGGAGGGGGACCTGGCGCCCGTCCGCTGCGGCTACCGGGCGCAGTACATACTCTCGGCGGCCCGGGCCGTGGATTCCGGGGCGCTGGACCTGGAGGCCCTTTCAAAAACGGACCTTGTGACGGCGAAAAGGGCCCTCATGGCGCTGCCCGGGATCGGGGAGAAGGTTGCAAACTGCGTCATCCTCTTCTCCCTGCGCATAGGCGCGGCCTTCCCCGTGGACGTCTGGATGAGAAAGGCCATAGCCCAGCACTACCCCCAGAGCTTCGACCCCGCGGTTTTCGGCGAAAACGCCGGACTTGCCCAGCAATACATGTTCTATTATCAGCGGGAAAACCCTTGACACACCCAGCTTAAGATGGTAACATACGGACAAATTACTACTTATTTTTTGAGGGAGGATAATCTATGGCTTACATCTATCCGGAACCTTCGCGCACCTTCAGCGAGTACCTTCTTGTGCCCGGCTACTCCGGTCCCAACTGCATCCCCGACAACGTGAGCCTCCGCACGCCCTTGGTGAAATACAAGGTGGGCGAGGAGCCCGCCATCTCCATGAACATCCCCATGACCTCCGCCATCATGCAGGCCGTCTCCGACGACAAGATGGCCGTGGCCCTGGCCCGGGAGGGCGGCGTCAGCTTCATCTACGGCTCCCAGACCGTGGAGGACCAGGCCGCCATGGTGGCCCGCGCCAAGGCGTATAAGGCGGGCTTCGTCATCTCCGACTCCAACGTCAAGCCCACCGCCACCCTCAATGAGCTTCTGGAGATCGTGGACCGCACCGGCCACTCCACCGTGGCCGTCACCGAGGACGGCGGCCCCAACGGGAAGCTCCTGGGCGTGGTCACCCGCCGCGACTACCGCCTTTCCCGCATGACGGGCCTGGAGACGGTGGAGAGCTTCATGACGCCCCTGGACAAGCTGGTCACCGCCCCCGCCTCCACCACCCTCAAGGAGGCCAACGACATCATCTGGGACCACAAGGTCAACACCCTGCCCATCGTGGACGACAACGGCGGCCTTATGTACCTCGTCTTCCGCAAGGACTACGACTCCCACAAGGAAAACCCCTTAGAGCTCCTGGACGCCGGGAAGAAGTACGTGGTGGGCGCCGGCATCAACACCCGGGACTACGCACAGCGCGTCCCCGCCTTAGTGGACGCCGGGGTGGACGTGCTGTGCATCGACTCCTCCGAGGGCTTCTCCGAGTGGCAGCGCATGACCATCAACTGGATCCGCGAGCACTACGGCGATACCGTCAAGGTGGGCGCCGGCAACGTGGTGGACGCCGAGGGCTTCCGCTTCCTTGCCGAGGCCGGGGCGGATTTCGTGAAGGTGGGCATCGGCGGCGGCTCCATCTGCATCACCCGCGAGCAGAAGGGCATCGGCCGCGGCCAGGCCACGGCCCTCATCGACGTGTGCCAGGAGCGGGACCGGTACTTAAAGGAGACGGGCGTCTACGTCCCCGTCTGCTCCGACGGCGGCATCGTCCACGACTACCACTTCACCCTGGCTTTAGCCATGGGCGCGGATTTCCTGATGCTGGGCCGGTACTTCGCCCGGTTTGACGAGTCCCCCTCCCGCCGCGTCAGCATCGGCGGCAACTACATGAAGGAGTACTGGGGCGAGGGCAGCTCCCGGGCCCGCAACTGGCAGCGCTACGACCTGGGCGGCAAGGAGGGCATGGCCTTTGAGGAGGGCGTGGACTCCTACGTCCCCTACGCCGGCTCCTTGCACGACAACGTGGCCCTGACCCTCAGTAAGGTCAAGCACACCATGTGCAACTGCGGCGCCGTCACCATCCCGGAGCTCCAGCAAAAGGCCAAGCTCACCCTCGTCTCCGCCACCAGCATCGTCGAGGGCGGCGCCCACGACGTGATCCTCAAGGAGAACACCGTCAGCGGCGGGAAAAAATAAAAAAATAAAGACATAAATACACGAAAACCGTCCCCCATACCCCGGGGGACGGTTTTTGCTGAGGTTCCGTTGCCTGAAATGGGCGGTGAATCGAAAAACGGGCCGGTGTGGTCCGCCCAGGGGCACTTCCTTCGGTACGGGGGCGTGGGGCGTTTGATGGGAATGGGGCGGCCTGCCTCTCCAACTATTGCATACCCCCATAAAACGGCTTGCGGCGAAAACTTATAAAAATCGCGCCCTCCCAACGGTATTGAAATACGCGACCTCCCGAATAAACTACTTTTAATACTAATCCCTGATTAAAAACGCCAACCGAGCGGCGAGGATTTTTTGCGTCAGGCGAGGAAGACGGCGCAGAGAATACTGTATGTATTGTCAAGCCGTCTGACGAATCATGGCGCAAAAAAGTCCGTCGCGAATTGGAGTTTTTGATTAGGGATTAGTATAAAGTACAACCTCCCGGGAGGGCGATTTATGGAGATTTTGAGGGCTGTTTCGCGTGCGGTGTGGGGGGCGCCTACGGTGGCGGCGCTTATGGTGTGCGGCGCTTACCTGTCCTGGCGCTGCGGCTTTGTCCAGATCCGCCATTTCAAGACCGCCCTGCGGCTGAGCGTCGGACGCATTTTTAAGCGCGGCGGCCCGGGCTCCGGCACCTCGGCGCTGGAGGCCGTCTGCACGGCGCTGGCGGGGACCGTGGGGACCGGGAACATCGCCGGCGTGGCGGTGGCCCTGACCATGGGCGGTCCCGGGGCGGTCTTCTGGATGTGGGTGTCGGCGCTTTTCGGAATGGGCACGAAGTACGCCGAGATCACCCTGGCCGTCCGTTACCGGGAGAGGCGCGGCGGGGAGTATGTGGGCGGGCCTATGTACTACATAAAAAACGGCCTGGGGCCGGGCTGCCGGTGGCTGGCGGTCCTGTTCGCCATCTTCGGGGCCGCGGCGGCGCTGGGCGTGGGGAACGTGATGCAGACGGGCAGCATCTTGACCGTCACCGGCGCGCTGGGGTTGGGCCCGGCGCCGGCAGTCGGCGCCGCCATGGCCCTAACGGTGCTGCTGACCTGCCGCGGCGGTGCGGCGGGGCGGGGGAGGGCCGCCGCGTATCTCGTGCCCGTGATGGCGGGGGTCTATGTCCTGGGGACGCTGACGGTCATCGGGGCGAATCTCCCACGGCTCCCGGGGGCCCTGGCGGAGATATTCGCCGGGGCGCTGACGCCCCGGGCCGCGGTGGGGGGCGTCTCCGGCTTCGGCGCGGCCCGGGCCATGTCCTGGGGATTCCGGCGGGGGATGTTCTCCAACGAGGCGGGCCTGGGCTCCTCGCCCATCGCCCACGCCTCCGCCGACGTCTCCTCCCCGGCGGAGCAGGGCCTTATGGGCATCTTCGAGGTCTTTGTCGATACCGCCGTCATCTGCACGCTGACGGCCCTGGCGGTGCTCACCTCCGGCGTGCCCATCCGTTACGGCGTCCCCGGCGGGGCGGAGTACTGCGCGGCGGCCTTCGCCGCGGTGTTCGGGGAGAGGGCGTCCCTTACCTTTATGGCCGCGGCCATGGCGCTCTTTGCCTTTTCCAGCATCGTGGGCTGGTCGCTGTACGGCGAGCGGTGCGCCCAGTTCCTGCTGGGGGACCGGGCGGCGGCGGTATACAGGCTGGCCTTCGCCGCCGTCACGTTTCTGGGCAGCCTTGCGCCGTTCACCGGCGTTCTCTACGTGTGCGACATCATGAACGCCATGATGGCGCTGCCGAATATCCCGGCGCTGCTGCTCCTGGCGCCGGAGGCGGGGAGGCTCACCCGCGAATTTTTAGGTAATCTGACAAAAACCGGCAGACAACGTCAGGAGAGTATGAAAAAATTGACAAAGAATGTTGACTTTCGCGCTGTGAAGTGATAATATCTGAGATAGCGGCCAATATATATTTATCCGCCCGGGCTGGGCAAGGAGGACGGTTGTGGAAAAAAAGAGAAGAAGACTGGGCGACAGGAAGGACGGGACGCTCATCCGGGACCTGGACGCCATGCACTTCGTGGTGCCGCTTCTGTACCCCGATCGGTGCGACAACGAGGCGTACATTTCCGAGCGCATCGACCTTACGAATTTGAACGCCTACCTCAAAAAGAAGAACGAGACGGAGACGGAATTCCCCTACACCATGTTCCACGTCATTCTGGCGGCGCTGGTGAAGACCGTCACCCTCCGGCCCAAGCTCAACCGGTTTATTCAAAATAAGAACATGTACCAGCGCAATGAAGTCTCGGCCTCCTTCGTGGTAAAAAAGCAGTTTTCCGACCGCGGGGAGGAGGCGCTGGCCTTCATCCACTCCAAGGACACGGACACCGTGGACACCATCCACGACAACATAAAGAGCCAGGTGATGTTCTGCCGCTCCGACAGCAAGGACCGCAGCACGGATTCCATGGAGTTTTTCACAAAGCTCCCGCGATTTGTGAGCAAAACGGCGGTCCACGCCGTGACGTTCCTGGACCGCCACGGCTGGTGCCCCAGGGTGCTCATCGCCACGGACCCCTACTACGCGTCGGCGATCATCTCCAACCTCGGCTCCATCAAGCTCAAGTCCGGCTACCACCACCTGACCAACTGGGGGACATGCTCGCTCTTCTGCATCATCGGGGAAAAGGGCATGAACCCGGTATTCAAGCCCGACGGGACCTACGAGATGCGCGAGACGCTGGATTTGGGCCTCACTATCGACGAGCGCCTGGCGGACGGCTACTACTATTCGAAATCCGTCCGGCTTTTGAAGCATCTTCTCCAAAATCCGGAGCTTTTGGAAAAACCGATGACCGAGGAGGTTGCGTATTAAATTGAGCGAAACAGGACCCAGAACGCCATGGCTCAAGAGCCTGGGCGACATGCCCTCGCACCTTGAGTATTTTAAGGGCTCCCTCTACGAGATGGTGGCCAACGTGGCGAAAGAGTACCCCGACTATGTGGCCTTCGACTTTATGGGCCGGCCCACCACCTACAGGCGCATGATGGAGATGATCGACCAGTGCGCCAAGGCCCTCCGGACTGTGGGCGTCCGGGAGGACGACCGGGTGACGATAGCGCTGCCCAACTGCCCCCAGGCCATCTATATGTTTTACGCGGTGAACCGCATCGGCGCCATTGCCAACATGATCCACCCGCTGTCCAGCGAGAACGAGATTCAGTTTTATTTAAACGAGTCGAAGTCCGTCACCGTCATCACCCTGGACCAGTTCTACCACAAGATCGAGGCCATCCGCCAGAATACCTCCATCGTCAACGTCATCATCGCCCGGATAAAGGACGAGCTGGCGCAGCCGTTGAAGACCGGGTATATGCTGACGGAGGGGCGGAAGATCGCCAAGATCCCCGCCGACGCCCCGGTGATCATGTGGAACGACTTTATTAAGCTGGGCAACGCGTGCTTCTGGAATTACAAGGTGGAGAAGAAGGCGGACGACCCCGCGGTCATCCTCTACTCCGGCGGCACCACCGGAACCACAAAGGGGATACTGCTCACAAACTACAACTTCAACGCCCTGGCCGCCCAGGTCATCGCGGTGAACCCCATGTTCCGGCCCGGGGACAAGATGCTGGCGGCCATGCCGGTGTTCCACGGCTTCGGACTGGGCGTGTGCATCCACACCATGCTGGCCTCCGGCGGGCGGTGCCTTTTGGTGCCCCGCTTCACGCCCAAGAGCTACGGCAAGCTCATCGTCAAGGAGCGGTGCAACTTCATCGCCGGCGTGCCTACCCTCTTTGAGGCGCTCCTGCGGCTGCCCAGCATGGAGAAGACGGACCTGTCGAGCCTGAAGGGCGTGTTCTCCGGCGGCGATTCCCTGTCCATCGAGCTCAAAAAGAAGATGGACAAGTTCCTCTACGACCACCACTGTGCCATCCAGGTCCGGGAGGGCTACGGCACCACGGAGACGGTGACGGCCTGCTGCCTGACGCCGCCCCACATCTACAAGGAGGGCTCC
Source organism: uncultured Oscillospiraceae bacterium (assembly GCA_947632155.1). GTDB lineage: Bacteria > Bacillota > Clostridia > Oscillospirales > Oscillospiraceae > RUG626. Next base: position 12,665 of record CANROF010000005.1, on the reverse strand, counting down.
ATCGGCCTGCCCTTCCCGGATACGTATATCAAGATCGTAAAGCCCGGCACGGACGAGGAGCTGCCCTACGGTGAGGAGGGGGAGATCCTGCTCTCCGGCCCCACCGTCATGCGGGAGTATATCAAGCACCCGGAGGAGACGGCCCAGACGCTGCGGCATCACGCCGACGGGCGGACCTGGGTCTACACCGGGGATCTGGGGACCATGGACGACGAGGGCTTCGTCTATTTCCGGGGCCGGTCCAAGCGCATGATCGTCACCGCCGGCTACAACGTCTACCCCGCGCAGCTTGAGAACATCATCGACGCCTGCGACCTGGTGCAGATGAGCTGCGTCATCGGCGTCAAGGACGACTACAGGATGCAGCGGGTGAAGGCCTTCGTCATGGTGAAGCCCGGCGTGCCCAAGACCGAGGAGACAAAGGAGGCCATCCTGGCCCACTGCCGCAAGAACATCGCCAAGTACGCCATGCCCAGGGAGCTGGAGTTCCGGGACGAGCTGCCCAAGACCCTGGTGGGCAAGGTGGCCTACCGGGTCTTAGAGGAGGAAGAGGCCGCCAAGGCCGCCGCCAGGCCCGCCGCCGGGGAGTCAAAGCCGGAGGGCGGATAACAATAGAAATATCCCTTGAAAATAATAAAAAAGAGAGGGTAAGCTATCATGAACAAGAACACAAACCAGCCCCGCAACGACGACCTTTACAAGGCCATTATGAAGCTCAGGGACCTTGACGAGTGCAAGAAGTTTTTTGACGACCTGTGCTCCGTCTCGGAGCTGCGGGCCATGGAGCAGCGCTTTCAGGTGGCGGAGCTTCTGCACCGCGGCATGATCTACAACGACATCTTAGAGGCCACCGGCGCCTCCAGCGCCACCATCAGCCGCGTCAACCGCTCGCTGAGGTACGGCAACGACGGCTACGAGGCGGTGTTCTCCCGGATGGAGAACGGCGGGGAGGACGCGGATTGAGCGCCTACGCCTCCCTGGCCCCCTTTTACGACTCCCTGACCGGGGACGTGCCCTACGGCGCTTTCGCGGATTTTTATGAGCTCCTGTTCAAAAAATACGGCGTGGAGCCGGGGCTCATACTGGACCTGGCCTGCGGCACCGGGACGCTGACGGCGGAGCTTGCCCGCAGGGGCTATGAGCTCATCGGCGCCGACGCCTCGGAGGACATGCTGGCCGTGGCCATGGAAAAGTGCGCGGGGGAGTCCCTGCCGGTCATGCCCATCTTTTTGAACCAGACCATGGAGGAGCTGGACCTTTACGGCACGGTTTCCGCCGCCGTCTCGTCGCTGGACGGGATCAATTACCTGCCCCCGGAGCGCCTGGGGCAGGTTTTTGAACGTCTCAGGCTTTTTGTGGAGCCCGGGGGCCTTTTCATATTCGACATCAACACGCCGGAGAAGCTCCGGAGCCTGGACGGCCAGGTCTTTTTGGACGAGGGCCCGGAGGTCTACTGCGTCTGGCGCGGGGAGCTCTCCCCGGACGCCGGGGCCCTTTCCTACGGCATGGACGTCTTTTCCCTTCGCCCCGACGGCGCCTGGGAGCGGGACTTCGAGGAGCACACGGAGTACCTGCACACGCTGCCGCGCCTCCGGCGGGAGCTGGAGGCCCACGGCTTCGGGGAGATAGGCGTCTTCGCCGAGCTGCGCGACGCCCCGCCCGGGGAGGGCGAGCAGCGCGTCTTTATCGCCGCCAGGCGGCTTTGATGGGAGGAAAAAATGGATAAGATCATACGGGCCCTCTCCAGAGACGGGCTTGTGAAAATCGCCGCGGCGGAGCTTACGGAGGCGGTGGAGCGGGCGAGGGTCATCCACCGCACGCTGCCGGTGGTGACGGCGGCCTTGGGGCGGACCATGTGCGCCGCGTCCATGATGGGCAACGCCCTGAAGGACGCGGGGGACAGCCTCACCGTCCGGATAAACGGCGGCGGGCCCGTGGGGACCGTCCTCGTGGTGTCGGACAGCCGCGGCAACGTCCGGGGCTACGCCCAAAACCCGGAGGTGGACCTGCCCCTGCGCCCCGACGGGAAGCTCCCGGTGGGCGCCGCCGTGGGCACGGAGGGGATGCTCACCGTCATCCGGGACCTGGGCTTCGGCGAGCCCGTCAGCGGCTCCACGAAGCTCGTCTCCGGCGAGATTGCGGAGGACTTCGCCCAATATTTTGTGGAGAGCGAGCAGGTCCCCACGGCCTGCGCTTTAGGCGTCCTGGTGGACCGGGACCAGCACGTCCTGGCCGCCGGGGGCTACATCGCCCAGCTCCTGCCCGGAGCCGATGACGCCACCGCGGCGCGGCTGGAGGATAACGTCAAAAGAGCCGGCCCCGTCACCGCCCAGCTCATGTCCGGCGGGCTGGAGGACATCATCGCCCGGGTGCTGGAGGGCTTCGACCCGGAGATCGTGGAGACGGACGGGGTCGCCTACAAGTGCGACTGCTCCCGGGAGCGCGTCCTGGCGGCCGTCTCCGGCGTGACGCCGGAGGAGCTGGACCGGATGCTCCGGGAGGACGGGAAGATCGAGGTCAAATGCCGCTTCTGCGACCGCGTCTACACCTTCACCGAGTCCGACCGCCCCGCCCTCACCGGCCGGGAGAGCTGAAAACCGCAACTTTTTTAGGTTGTCAAAAAACTCAAATTCAATATTTTTTCCAAGGACATGTGCCTTGGAAAAAATTCCTTTTGTTTTGTGGAGTGTGCGGCCCTGCGGGCCGTGCGCGGAGCAAAACAGCAGGGAAAATATTCTGAATTTCGCAAAATTCAGAATATTTTCCCGCACGTTCCCCTTGTCGAAAAAGCCCGTCAGGGCTTTTTCGACAAACCAAAAAAGGACGATACGGCATGAACCGTATCGTCCTTTTTTTGGTTTGCTTTTGTGTGCGGGGCTATATTCCCAGCTTTATCCACAGATCGTTATAGAGCGTTCGGATGCTTCGGGGGAGGCACACGTACATCTCGCAGCGGTCCAGGACCTCCTGGGGGGCGGCCATGATCTCGTAGATCTCCGGGTCCAGCTCCTCGCCGTACTCCTCCTCGTACCACTCCGGGTACTTATCTAAGGCCTCGGTGTTGGGGGAGGCGTACCAGATATAGTCCATGTTGCGCAGGTTGGCCTTGGTGGAGGCGATGAAGTTTATCCACTTCATGGCGTTATCGAAGTTGGGCGCGTCCTTCAGGACGCACATGGCGTCCACGAACCAGTTGGACCCCTCGTCGGGGATGACGAATTTGAGGTCCTCGTTGTTTTCCAGCATGGAGAGGTAGTCCCCGGCGTAGTAGGTGGCGAAGGCGGCGTTGCCGCCCTCCATGGTCTGGAAGACCTCGTCCATGACCTTCCCCTGGAAGACCCCGCGGCGGTTGGCGTCGGCCACCAGCTCGTAGGCCTGCCGAATCTCATCCGGATTTGTGGTGTTCATGGAATAGCCCAGGTACTTGAGGGCGATGCCGAAGGCGTCCCGGGAGTTGCCGATGAGCAGCACCTGTCCCGCGTATTTGTCGTCGTAGAGGGCCGACCAGCTATGGATCTCCTCGTCAACCATGGCGGAGTTGTAGATGATGCCCACGGTGCCCCAGGTGTAGGGGACGGTGTACTTGTTCTCCGGGTCGTAGGGGAGGTTGCGGAAGCGCGGGTCGATGAGCTGGAAGTTGGGAATCTGGGAGTAGTCCAGCTCCTCCAGCATCCCCTCCTCGATGAGCTGGCTGATCATGTAGTCCGAGGGGACGATGACGTCGTAGTCCGCGCCGCCCAGCTCCAAAAGGGAGTAGAGCGTCTCGTTGGAGTCGGTGGTCTGGTAGTTGACGCGGATGCCAGTCTCGGCCTCGAACTCGTCGATGAGGCTCTCGTCGATATACTCGCCCCAGGAGCAGATATTGACCACCGGACGGCTGGTGGTGAAGGCGGTGAGGAACACCACGGTCACCAGGAACGCCGCGCACAGGGCCGCGGCCGTCACCCGGCGGGTGAGCTTGCCCCGGGGCGTGGACATCCACTCCCGGAAGCGCTCCGCCCGGGGATTCTCCCGGATGGGCTTCATGGAGGCGCGCTTGGCGGCCAGCTTCTCCTGCTTGGCCGAGCGGACGTTGTTGACGATGAGCACGATGAGCACCGCCAGGAACATGAGGGTGGAGACGGCGTTGACCACCGGCGTCACCCGCTTTTTCGTCATGCCGTAGATGGTCATGGCCAGGGTCTGGGTGGAGGACCCGGCGGTGAAGTAGCTTATCACGAAGTCGTCCACCGACATGGTGAAGGCGATAAGGGCGCCGGAGACGATGCCGGGCTTTATCTCCGGCAGGATCACCTTGTAAAATGCCTGAAACCAGGTGCAGCCCAGGTCCTGGGCCGCGTCCACGAGGTTGGAGTCCATCTGCCGGAGCCTGGGCGCCACGTTCAGAATGACGTAGGGCAGGTTAAAGGAGACGTGGGCGATGAGCAGCGTCCCCAGCCCCAGCGTCAGCCGCTCCGGGAAGTCGATGAGGTCCTGCCAGGAGTTGAGCCACCGGGCGATGCCGCCCCAGCCCCGGAAAAAGGCCACAAAGAAGAGGCACAGCGCAACGCCGGTGACGATGTCGGCGTTCATCATGGGGATGTCGTTGACCACTAAGATGGGGTCCCGCCACTTTTTCGTGAGACTGTAAATGCCGATGGCCGCGAAGGTCCCGGCCACCGTGGCGATGGCCGTGGCCAAAAGGGACACCAGGAGCGTCGTGGCAAGGCTTTCGATCACCAGGCGGTTGTGGAAGAGCTCCGCGTACCACCGGAGGGAGAAGCCCCGCCAGACGGCGGAGGAATCCCCGGCGTTGAAGCTGAAGAAGATCAGGAAAAAAATGGGCAGGTAGAGGAAGAGGAAGCACAGCCCGATAAGGGAGCGCCCTCCGAAGCCGTTTTTCTTCATCAGAGCATCACCGCCTCTCCCTCGCCGTCGCCGAAGTGGTTCATCACCAGCATGCAGATGACGACGATCACCATCATCACCATGGAGATGGCGGCGCCGAGATGGGGGTTATACGCCCCGCCCAGGAACTGATTTTCAATGAGGTCGCCCAGCATCATCTGGGTCCCGCCGCCCAGCAGGCGGGAGATGGCGAAGGTGGACACCGAGGGGACGAACACCATGGTGACGCCGGAGACGATGCCGGAGAGGCTGAGGGGCAGGATGACACGCCTGAACACCGTGGAGGAGTTGGCCCCCAGGTCCTGGGCCGCCTCGATGAGCCGGTGGTCCAGCTTTGTGAGGACGGTGTAGATGGGCAGAATCATAAAGGGCAGGTAGTTATACACCATCCCCAGCACCACGGCCCCGGGGGTGCGAATCATCTGGAAGTACTCGATGTCCGAGCCCGTGAGCCGGTTATAGAGGGCGATGATGCCTAACTTTTGGAAAAGCTGATTTAAAAGCCCGTTGTTCTCCAAGATAGCCATCCAGGAGTAGGTCCGCAGGAGAAAATTCATCCACATGGGCAGCATGATAAGGGCCATGGCCACCCGCTGGAACCCGGGCCCCTCCCGGCTCATGAGGTACGCCACCGGGTAGCCGATGAGAAGGCATATCGCCGTGGCGATGAGCGCCAGCCAGAACGACCGGCCAAAGACGCCGGCGTAGAGGGCCATGCCGGTGAAATTCTCCAAGGAGCCGGTGAGCTCCGTGCCGCCGGCCGTCTCGATCTCCGCGGTCAGGGAGTAGACCAGCATGATGACGATGGGAATCACCACAAAGAGCGCCATCCAGATGACGTAGGGGACGGCGAAAAGGCCGCGCTTAGTCCTCATCTTCCGCGCCCTCCGCTTCCTCCTCATCCAGGATGGTGGGGTCGTTTATCTCGTCGTACTCCTCGGAGTAGGAGGAGTAGTCCCCGAACATCCCGGAATACTTGCTCTTTTTCATGACGTGGAAGCCGTCGGGGTCGATCTTGATGCCGATGTGGGAGTCCACGGGGCAGTAGTCCGTGGTCTGGATGAGCCACTTGAAGCCGTAGAAGTCCACGATGGTGTCATAGTGGACGCCCTTGAAGGTGACGGAGGTCACCACGCCCCGGAGCTGCCCCTCCGCCTCGGAGACGATGTCCACGTCCTCGGGCCGGATGACCACGTCCACCGGCTCGTCCTTTTCAAAGCCGGAATCGAGACACGTAAAGCGCCGGTTGAAGATCTCCACCACCCGGTCGGCGCGCATGATGCCGTCCACGATGTTGCTCTCGCCGATGAAATCCGCCACAAAGGCGTTTTTCGGCTCGTTATATATGTCCTCCGGGGTGCCTATCTGCTGGATGACGCCCTCATTGATGACCACCACGGTGTCGGACATGGCAAGGGCCTCCTCCTGGTCGTGGGTGACATTGATGAAGGTTATCCCAAGGCGCTGCTGGATGCGCTTGAGCTCCTGCTGCATGTCCTTGCGCAGGCGCATATCCAGCGCCCCCAGAGGCTCGTCCAAGAGGAGCACCTTGGGCCGGTTCACGAGGGCCCTGGCAATGGCCACGCGCTGCTGCTGTCCGCCGGACAGGGAGGCGATGGAGCGGTGCTCGAAGCCCTTCAGGCTCACCACCTCCAGCATCTCCCGCACGCGCCGGTCGATCTCCTCTTTTGAAAGCTTGATCTTTTCTCTGCTCCCGTCCGGGGCCTCCTTGGGTATGCGGAGCCCGAAGGCCACGTTGTCATAGACGTTCAGGTGCGGGAACAGGGCGTACTTCTGGAACACGGTGTTGACCTGCCGCCTGTAGGGCGGCACGTCGTTGATCCTGACGCCGTCGAAAAACACATCCCCCGAGGTGGGCGTCTGGAAGCCGCCGATGATACGGAGCATGGTGGTCTTTCCGCACCCGGACGGGCCCAGGAGCGTCAGAAATTCGCTGTCGTTGAAGTAGATGTTCACATCTTTCAGGACGGTTTCGCCGTCGAAGACCTGTGTTACGTCTTTGAGACGTATGAGTTCTTTGGACATTATCCTCCCCCTACTTTCGCGCGGACGCGTCTTTCCTTATTTGCGCCCGTGAACAGTTTAATAAATCCGCGGGTCGCTCAGCTTCCAGCAAAGCACCCGCGGATTGACGGATTAAATATACAGATAAATTGCGGCGTTGTCAATAAGATTTTTTCATTCCGCGAATAATTTTTCGACAAATTCCGGCTCCGGCAGGGAAAATTCCCTTTTATTGAGATAATTGAGGGGTCCGGCGTCGGTTTTGAAGGAAAACCGGAGCTTATAGGAGCAAAGCGCCTGCCCCGGGAGGTCCGCCGTGGCCTTGTCCGTGCCGTACTTCCCGTCCCCGAGAAGCGGATGCCCCGCCGCGGCGAGCTGGGCCCTTATCTGGTGTGTGCGGCCGGTGAGAAGCTCGCACTCCAAAAGGGAGAGGCCGTTTTTCACCCGCAGCGTTTTGTAGCGGGTCACGGCCTTCAGCGCGCCGGGCTCCGGCCTTTGGCGCACGTAGACCCGGTTTTTCACCGCGTCCTTAAATAGAAAGCCCGTCAGCTCCCCCTCCGGCGGGTCCATTTTTCCGTGGACGGCGGCGAGGTAAAATTTGTCGATCTCCCGGTTTTTTATCTTCTCGTCCAGCACCCGGAGGGCCGGGGCGGTCTTGGCCGCGATGACGATCCCCTGGGTGTTCCGGTCGATGCGGTTGGCGAGAGCTGGGGAGAAGGAGTTTTCCGCCCCGGGGTCCCACTGGCCGTTTTTAAATAGATACGCCTTGATGTTGGCAATGAGGGTGTTGTACTCCCACCCGTCCCCGGCGTGGCACAGGACCCCGGCGGGCTTGTCGGCCAGGAGGATGTTTTCGTCCTCATAGACCACGTTCAGCCGGGGAGTGTTGATTTTCAGCCACGAATTTTCCTCCGTGGGGCGTTGAAAAAACTCGTCGCTAATATAGATCTGCACCGCGTCCCCGGCGATGAGGCGCAGGTCGCGCTTCGCGTGCCGACCGTTCACCCTGACGCGCTTTAAGCGGATGTATTTTTGCAGCAGCGCCTCCGGCAGCAGCGGCGCAACCTTGCCCACAAATCTGTCCAGCCGCTGGCCGGAGTCGTTGGCGTTTACGGTAAATTCCTTCATGGCGCCCCGTTACCGCCCCTGGGGGCGGGCCCTCCAGAGCTCCGCGCCCCGGGCAAAGCGCCGAAGGCCGTCCGTGAGCCGCGCCCGGGAGGTGGCCAGATTCATCCGTATATACAGCCGCCCGTCCGCCCCGAACTGGGCGCCGGGGGAGAGGCGAAGGCCAGTCTCGGCCCGCAGAAAATCGCAAAGCGCGCCCGTGTCGTCCGTGAGGCGCGAGCAGTCCAGCCAGAGAAGATACGTTGCCTCGCTCTCCGCCGCGGCGATCTCCGGGACGCGGGAGGCGAAAAACGCCAGGGCCGTCCGCTTGTTTTCAAAAAGATACGCCCGCAGCTCGTCCAGCCACCCCGCGCCCTCCGTAAAGGCCGCCACGGCGGCCGGGACGGCGAAGGCGTTGGGCTCCGCCACCTCGTCGGTGTTCAACGCCCGCCAGACCCTGTGGCGAAGGCGCGGCTCCGGGACGTACACCGCCGCCGTCTGGATGCCGGCCAGGTTGAAGGCCTTGGTGGGGGCGACACAGGTGACGGATACCTCCCGGCAGACGTCGCCGGCGGAGGCGAAGGGCACGTACTCCCGGCCGGGGTCGGTGATGTCACAGTGAATCTCGTCGGACAGGACCGTGACGCCGTATTTTTTGGCCAGCCGGCCGATCTCGGCCAGCTCCTCCCGGCTCCAGATGCGCCCCACGGGGTTGTGGGGGTTGCAGAGGATCATGAGGCTCGCCTGGGGGTCGGACATGGCCGCCTCCAGAGCCGAAAAGTCAATGCCGAACCGGCCGCCCTCCCGCACAAGGGGGCACTCCAGGGGCACCCGGCCGTTATTGAGGATGGAGTTGAAGAAGATGTTGTACACCGGCGTCTGAATCAGGACCTTTTCCGCCGGGGTGGTGAGCTTGCGCACGCAGGAGGATATGGCCGGGACCACGCCGGTGCAGAAGATGAGCCCCGACGGGTCCATCTCCAGGCCGTGGCGCTCCCGCCACCAGCCCACGTAGGCGTCGTACCACTCCGCGGGGACGATGTTGTAGCCGAAGACCCCGTGGGCGGCCCGCTTCTCAATGGCGGCGCGTATCTCCGGGGCGGCGGCAAAGTCCATATCCGCCACCCACATGGGCAGCCCGCCCTGGTCGTATTCCTCGTCCCATTTCAGCGACGCGCTGCCCCGCCGGTCGGGGACGCTGTCAAAGTCGTATTTCATCTCAAGCTCCCTTGTCCCGCAGGACGATTTTCGTCTTCCCCGGGTCCACCTTGTCCTTTTCGATGATGAGCTCGCCGATATAGTCGGCGCGGATGGTGCCAGAGGTGGGGTTAATGACGGAGTCGATGCCGCCCACGATGTCCGCCTCCACGCTGGAGTACTCAAAGGCCAGGGTGGTGTTGAGGAGCTTGCAGTTGCGCATGGTGAGGTTTTCGATGTAGCACATCCCCTGAAGGCTCTCCACGGTGCAGTTCTCAAAGGTCAGATTCCTGCTGTTCCAGCCCAGGTACTCCCCGGAGATGAAGCTGTCGCGCACCAGGACGTTCTCGCTGTTCCAGAAGGCGTCCTTGGACAGGAGCCGGGAGTTCTCCACCACCACGTTCTTCCCGCCGTCAAAGGAGTAATTCCCCACGAGGCGCAGGTTTTTGGCGGTTATGTTCTCCGTGTTCATGGCGAAGTAGTCGCCCTTTGCCGAGACATTCTCCAGCGTCACGTCGTCGCAGCTCCACAGCGTCTCCGCGGCGTTGGGCATGTCCACGTCCCGGAGAGTCAGGCTTTTGCACCGGCGGAAATTCTTGGGCGCCTCGATGACGGCGCGGTTGACCTCCATGTCCTGGGTGTACCACACCCCGGCCCGGGCCATTTCAAACCACTGGCAGTCGAAAACACGCACGCCCCGGCAGTACCACAGGGGGTATTTCCACTTGAACATGCAGTTATGGAGGCTGACATCCCGGCTCTCCTTCAGCGGCGACTCCCCGTCGTCGAAGATGGTGTCGTAGACCTCGACCCCCCGGCTCATGAAAAGCGCCCGCTCTCCGGTGAGCCGGCGGGCGCGGATGACTTCGCTCATTCGTTCGTTCCCCTTTGGAATAGATCATTATGATTTATTATATCAGCTCCCCGGCATAAATCAATTGCAAAAAGAGCGGTGTGGGGGGTATTATCAGAGAAAAAATTCTCGGCGCCATGGGATATTCCGCGGGGCCCGTGGATATTAAAGGTGAAAGGTCCTTTCAGACAGGGGTGATGCCGTTGACCAGGGAAGCCTTCTTGGAGGCCGTAGAAAAATACGCCGACACGGTCTTCCGGGCGGCCCTCAGCGTGACGCTCAGCCGCGAGGACGCCGAGGACGCCACGCAGGAGACTTACCTCAAGCTCTGGCGGGCGGACAGGGGCTTTGAAAGCCCGGATCACCTGCGCTTCTGGCTCATCCACGTGGCGGTGAACGAGGCCCGGCGCTCCCACCGCTGGCGCCGCCGGGTGGTACCCCTGGAGGCCCTGGGGGAGGCGCCCTTTGAGACGCCGGAGGAGACGGGGCTCTATGAGGCCGTGGCGGCGCTGCCGGAGAAATACCGGGTGCCCATATTCCTGCACTACTACGAGGACATGACCGTACGTGAGATTTCCAAAATCGTGGGCGCCCCGGAGTCCACGGTCCAGACAAGGCTGGCCCGGGGCAGGGAGAGACTTGAAAAAGCATTGAAGGAGGAAGAATAATGAACGAAAAAGCATTTAAGGATACCTTTTCACGCCTCCGGGCGTCGGAGGAGAGCCGGGAACGGCTCTATGCCATCGCTAAGGAGCCGGAGGGCAGGCCCGCCCGGCGCCGCGCAAGGCCCATAAAGGCGGCGGTGGCCGCTTTTGCCGCCGCGGCGCTGCTGACGGTGACGGCGGCGGCCGCCGGGGGGTATCTGGGCGGCTGGAGCTCCGGCCACGGCGGGGAGCTTCTGGAGCGCGGCCCCTTTGAGAAGGCCCTCCCGGTGGACGGGGACACGGTGGAGCTGCCGCACATGCTCTTCGGCAGGGCCGTGGAGAGGCGCGGGGGCGTCTTCAACGTGTACATCTTCCTGGCCCGGGGCACCGAGACGCTCTTTGATCAAATCATCGACGTGCGGGACGAGATCACAAAGTCCCCGGACCACACCTATACCTATACCTACGAGGACGCGGACGTCCGGGTGCATTTTACCGTGTCGGAGGTCCGGGAGGAACCGGGCTATACCCTGGAGCACGACCTCTTCATCCGGGATCCGGCCACGGGGGAGTGGGTGGAGGCCCAGGGGAGCCTCGATAGCAGCGACGCCTTCTCCAACTGCGGGACCCTGTGCCAGTGGTACGGCGACGACGGCATCCATGAGCCCATCCTGGTCCCCGCAACCTGGGAGCGCGGCCAAACCGTGACAGGATTTGGGCTGAAGGATTTTATGGACCAGGAGAGATTTAAATAGAAGCTGCGTCTGACGGACACGATGCGGGGAATCGGGGAAAGGGGCCGGCACGGTGTCCGGCCCCTACACGCAAACGGCCCGTCGTAGGGGCCGGACACCGGGCCGGCCCGCGTGGCGATTTGCGACACGCTGCCCCGCAACGCGGAAACCCCCAATCTCGCCGTAGGGGCCGATGACCACATCGGCCCGTGCCCTCGATTTGCGCCAACCCTCCTTATATTGCAGCCATTTATACTATGTTGTAGGGGTCGCCGTCCCCGGCGACCCGCGTGGCGATTTGCGACACATTATAATTTCGACAAATTTCGATAATTTTTTAACAAAACCCCTTGACAACGCTTCCTGAGTGTGTTATATTTTTAACGTAAACAGGGAGTAGCACCCCGAGAGGGGGCGCGCCGCCGTCAGCACGGTCACCATGGGGACCCGGGGGCGCGGGCCGGTATTGGCAGCGAGACGTTTACGGCGTTGGGCCGTGAGCGTCTTTTTTGTTATACCGGGCTCCCAAAAACATATAACATATTATAAGGAGGAAGAAACTATGCCGAACCTGAACAACATCCATATCCCCGTGGGGGTCATCATCGGCGTCCTGGCGGCGGCCGCGGTCATCGCCCTGCTGATCCTGGGCTACCTGAAGGCGCCCCCGGACACCGCGTACATCATCTCCGGCCTCGGAAAAAAGCGCATCCTCATCGGTAAGGCCGGCTGGCGCGTCCCGTTCTTCGAGCGGGTTGACAAGCTGTCCCTCCGGGTCATGCAGGTTGACGTCAAGACCAGCGAGGCCGTGCCCACCAACGAATTCATCAACGTCTCCGTAGACGGCGTCGCCAACATCAAGATAAGCTCCGACCCGGAGCTTCTCAAAAAGGCGTCGGAGGCCCTCCTGGGCATGTCCCGGCAGGAGCTCATATCCCTCGTCACCCAGGTCCTGGAGGGCAACATGCGTGAGATCGTGGGCTCCGTGGGGCTCAAGGAGATGGTCCAGGACCGCCAGGGCGTGGCCAAGAAGATCACGGAGAACGTGGTCCCCGACATGCAGAAGCTGGGCATTGAGGTGGTGAACTTCAACATCCAGAACTTCAAGGACGGCGCCGGGACCATCGAGAACATGGGTATCGACAACGTGGAGCAGATCCGCAAGAACGCCCAGATCGCCAAGGCCAACGCCCAGAGGGACATCGCCATCGCCAACGCCAA